>JAEZPL010000365.1 GCA_023413605.1 Pseudomonadota bacterium | reverse complement strand
CCCGGATGGATGCTGGTCAGCGTCAGTTCGCGCGTCACCGGGTCCGGCGTCATGATGCCGAGGTCGGTGATGACCGCCGCCGGACCCTTGCCCGGAATGCCGGCCTTTTCACGCGCGTCGCCGCCGTCGAGATAGCCGGCCGACGTGATGAAGGGCAGCTTGTCCACGAAGGCCTTCGTGCTCTGCTTCAGCACGATGAAGACCTCCTTGGCCTGCGACGCGATCTCCGGCGCGCCGCCGGCACCCGGCAGGCGGACCTTCGGCTTGTCGTAGGCGCCGATCACCGTCGTGTTGATGTTGGCGAAGCGGTCGACCTGCGCCGCCCCCAGGAAGCCGACATCGATGCGCCCGCCCTGGAGCCAGTAGCGGAAGATCTCCGGCGTGCTGACCACGGTGTCGGCGGTCAGCGCCAGTTCGCCGTCGCCGATGGACAGCGGCAGGACCGTCGGCTTGGCGCCGATGGGGCCGGATTCATAGATCAGCACCACCTCCGGCGCGTGCGTCAGCCGCGCGAGGTTCGCCGCCGTGGAGGGCAGCCCGATGCCGACGAAGCAGACCGTGCCGTCCTTCAGCAGGCGGCTGGCGGCAACGGTCATGATCTCGGTTGCGGAGAACTCCATCACACCGCCTCCTGCTTCGCGGTCTCGGCGAAGACACGCTTGAACTCGTCGAAGTCCGCGGTGTTGCGGACGTGCCGGTCGATCCAGGCCGTGAAGGCCTCGCGGGAACGCGAAATGGCGTCCCAGGCCTGGTAGAAGCGGTTGTCGCGCTCGTAATAGCCCTGGGCGTAGGACGGGTAGGCGCCGCCCGGCACGTGGCAGACCGCCGACACGGCCCAGCGCGGCAGCACGCAGGCGTTGGGCGGGGCGTCCAGTTCGTCCACGATCTCCTCGACCGTGATGATGGCGCGCTTGGCGGCCAGAACCGCCTCCTTCTGCACGCCGACGATGCCCCACAGCAGCACGTTGCCCTGGCGGTCGGCCTTCTGCGCGTGGATCACCGTGACGTCCGGCCGGATCGAGAGGATCGCCGCCAGCTTCTCGCCGGTGAACGGGCACTCGATGAAGCGGATGTTCGGGTTGACCTTCGGCAGGTCGGAGCCGGTGTAGCCCCGCAGGACCGCGAAGGGCAGGTTCGAGGCGCCGGCGACGTAGGCGTTCGCGAGCGCCGCGTGGCTGTGCTCCTCATAGGCCAGCGGGTGGGGCCAGCCCTGCTCGATGGCATCGCGGAAGCGGTGCAGCGAGCCGACGCCCGGATTGCCGCCCCACGAGAAGATCAGCTTCGACGCACAGCCGGAGCCGATCAGCTGGTCGTAGATCAGGTCCGGCGTCATGCGGACCAGCGTCAGGTTCTTCTTGCCCTGACGGATGAGTTCGTGCCCGGCGGCGTGCGGGATGAGGTGCGTGAACCCCTCCAGCGCCACGGTGTCGCCATCCTGGACAAGTTCGGAAATCGCCTCGCGAAGAGGCGTGAGCCGCGCCATGAGATAACCCTCCCAAACGTGCGAATATCGCACGAATGCTCATTTTTCGAACATAGTGAGAGCCGAGTTCCGGGCTTGTCAAGGGCGAATTTGACTGGTATCGTTCGCTAATCGCCCAATAAGCGGCGAAATCCCAGGATTTCCGCCGTACGAACAAATTACCAGGGAAACCAAATGGCTGGGATGAAAAAGACGCATGGGGCGGCCGGCACCGCGCTTGCGGAGTCCGCCTCCGATCAGGCCTCCGGCCGGGATTCGGACCGTGATGAGAATTCCAGCGACCCGAATTTCATGACATCGCTCGCCCGCGGGCTGGCCGTCATCCGCGCCTTCACGGAAAAAAGCCCGAACCTAACCATCGCCGACATCGCCAAGATCGCCGGCCTGCCGCGCGCCGCCGCGCGGCGCTGCCTTCTGACGCTGATGCAACTGGGCTATGTGGGGACGGACGGGCGCAGCTTTTTCCTGAAGCCGAAGATCCTGGCGCTCGGCTACTCGTTCCTGTCCTCGGCGCCGTTGGCGACCATCCTCGACCCGCTGATCGAGCAGGTCAGCAACACCATCCAGGAATCCAGCTCCGCCGCCGTGCTGGACGATGACGAGGTGGTCTACATCGCCCGTGCCGCCACCAAGCGGATTATGTCGGTCGGCCTGAACGTCGGCAGCCGCCTTCCCGCCTACTGCACCTCCATGGGACGGGTGCTGCTGGCCCACATGACGCCGGCCGAACTGGACGCCTATCTCGGCCGCGTCGAGCTGCGGCCCTTCACCGAGCGCACCATCACCAACCGGAATGCCCTGCTGCGGGAACTGGAGCGGGTGCGCGAGCGCGGCTTCGCGCTGGTGGACCAGGAACTGGAACTGGGCCTGCGCTCCGTCGCCGTTCCGGTCCGCACCGCGTCCGGCGCGGTGGTCGCGGCAATCAACGCCAGCACCCAGGCGGCCCGGGTCACCTGCCCGGAGATGGAGGCGCAATTCCTGCCGTCGTTGCTGCGCGCGGCGGACGAAGCCCGCGTGCTGCTGGTGCGCAACCATATTGCGTAGGAATCGGGACTGTTTGGGGCGATAAACGAACGATATGTTAAATATCGCACTTGACGATTGTTGGGCGCCCCCTATAGGCTTTTCGCAACGCTGCGATGGGAACAATCGCGCGCCGCTCTGAAGATGGATTCCAACCGACCCCCGAACAACGGGGGCCTGGAGCGCGGCGGCAAGGGACACCGGAAATTTCCGGCACGACGGATTGGGAGGGACGATGACGAAGACACTGCGCGGGGCCCTGCTGGGGGCCGTGTTCACGGTTGCGCTGGGCGCCGGATCGGCCATGGCGGCGACCATCAAGGTGGGCGTGATCGCGCCCTTCTCCGGCCCCTTCGCGACGGCGGGCCAGACCTTCAAGCAGGGCATCGAGGTCTACCAGGCGCAGCACGGCAAGACCGTGGGCGGCAACACGGTCGAGTTCATCTTCAAGGACCTGGACCAGGCCAACCCGGCGCAGAGCAAGGCTCTGGCGCAGGAACTGATCGTCAAGGAAAAGGTCGGCTACATCGCCGGTTTCTTCTTCACGCCCGACGCTCTCGCGGTCGCTCCGCTGATCGACGAGGCGAACATCCCCTGCGTGATCTTCAACGCCGCGACCTCCGCCATCACGGAAAAGTCGCAGCGCTACGTCCGCACCTCCTTCACGCTGTGGCAGAACACCGTGCCGCTGGCCGAACACATGGCCAAGCAGGGCATCAAGAAGGTGGTGACCGCGGTCAGCGACTACGGCCCCGGCATCGACGGCGAGACCGCCTTCAAGCAGACCTTCGAAAAGGCCGGCGGACAGGTGGTGGACGCCATCCGCATGCCGCTGAAGTCCACCGACTTCGCTCCCTTCATGCAGCGCATCAAGGATTCGGGCGCGGAGGCGATCTACGCCTTCCTGCCGGCCGGCCCGACCACGCTGGCCTTCGCCAAGGCCTTCAACGAGAATGGCCTGAAGGACAAGGGCATCAAGTTCTTCGGTCCCGGCGACATCACGCAGGAACCCGACCTGCCGGCTTTGGGCGATGCGGCGGTGGGCATCACGACCACCTTCAACTACAGCCAGGTCCACGATTCCGAGATGAACCGCCAGTTCCTGGCCAAGCACAAGGAACTGTTCGGCTCGTCCGACAACGTGACCTTCACCTCGGTCGGTGCCTACGACGGCACCCACGTCATCTACAAGATGATCGAGGCGACCGGCGGCAAGTCCGACGGCACGAAGGCGGTCGAGGCGGTCAAGGGCATGGCTTGGGAAAGCCCGCGCGGCCCGCTGAAGATCGACCCGGACTCCCGCCACGTCACCCAGACCATCTACCTGCGCGTGACCGAGCGGAAGGACGGCAAGCTCCAGAACACGGAAATCGCCAGCTTCCCCGATCAGCCGGATTACGGCTACAAGGCCGGTAAGTAAGCGCACACGCCCCTTTCATCCCCAATCGCGAGGGGGCGGCAAGGGGAATAAGGTTCTGAAACCGCCGGGGAATTTCACCACAAGGGCACGAAGGACACAAAGACGGTCACGAAACCTCCTCCCCCGTCGGAGAGAGCGGACACGATCGAGAACCCCTTTGTGAGGATCTTTGTGCCTTTGTGTCTTTGTGGTGAACCGTCCCGTCGCGACATCTTTCTGGCGCACAGGCACCCCTCCGGGAGTTCCGCTATGGAAACGGTTTTCGGCATCGCCGTGGACGGCGTTGCGTACGGGATGATCCTGTTCATCATCTCGGTCGGCCTGTCGGTCACGCTCGGCCTGATGCGCGTGGTCAATCTGGCGCATGGCGCTTTCGCCATGGTCGCCGGCTACGTCGCCTCCTACGCCGCGCAGGGCCTGGGCCTGCCCTACGTCGCAGCACTGGTCGTCGCGGTCCTGCTGACCGTCGTCGCCACGCTTCCGATGGAAAAGCTGCTGTACCGCCGCATCTACGGGTCCGCCAACGAGCTGAGCCAGGTGCTGCTGACCATCGGCCTGACCTTCGTCATCGTGGCCTGCATCAATTACCTGTTCGGCCCGACGCTGAAGCGCATCCCGCTGCCGGACGCGCTGCTCGGCACCGTGTCGATCGGGCCGAAGTCGATCCCGGCGCACCGCGCCTTTGTCATCGGCATGGGGGCCGCCACGATCCTCGGCCTGTGGTGGCTGCTGGAGCGCACCGACTTCGGCATCAAGCTGCGCGCCGCCGTGGACGATCCCAACATGGCCGCGGCGCTCGGCATCCGGACGGAGCGCCTGTACATGGCGACCTTCGCGCTCGGCACCGGACTGGCCGCGCTGGGCGGCGTGCTGGGGGCGGAGCTGCTGCCGTTGGAGCCCTACTACGCCATCCGCTACATCGTCCTGTTCCTGGCGGTCGTCGCCGTGGGCGGGGCCGGCAGCATCTTCGGGTCCGCCGCCGCCGCCCTGGCGCTCGGCATCGTGGACACGGCCGGCAAGTACCTGATCCCGAATTTCGGCGAGTTCTTCTTCTACGCCGCCCTGATCCTGATCCTGTTCCGCTGGCCGCACGGCTTCTTCCATGGGAGGGCGGCATGAGCGCCGTTGCCACGAACCACACCCGGCATGAGACGACGCGTGGCCGGCTGACCCGCGTCGCGTTGGACGGCGCCGCAGTTCCGATCATGGCGGCCTTCGGACTGGCGGCCTTCTGGCTGTTCCCCGAGGATCTGGGGCTGATGACGCGCATCGCGGCCACCGCGCTGTTCGTGTTGTCGCTCGACCTCGTGCTGGGCTTCGGCGGCATCGCCACGCTGGGACAGGCGGCCATGTTCGGGACCGGCGCCTACGTCGCAGGCATCGCCGCCGTGCACTGGATCAGCGACCCCATCGCGCTGCTGGCCATCGGCGGCGTCGCGGGCGGGCTGATCGCGCTGGTCACCGGCGCCCTGATCCTGCACGCGCGCGGCCTGACTCTGCTGATGCTGACCATCGCCGTCGTGCAGATCGTGCAGGAGGTGGTGAACAAGGCGCGCGACTGGACCGGCGGCAGCGACGGCCTGTCGGGCATCGACCCGGCGCCGGTGCTGGGCCTGTTCCGCTTCGACATGTACGGCCGCACCTCCTACCTGTTCGCGCTGGCGGTGCTGCTGGTCAGCTACATGGTGGCGCGGCGCATCGTGAAGTCCCCCTTCGGCCTCGCCTGCCGCGGCGTGAAGGAGGACCAGCTGCGCATCGCCGCGCTCGGCGGTTCGCCCAAGCGCTACCTCGTGGCACTCTACGCCATCGCGGGCGTGTTCGCCGGCGTCGCCGGGGCGCTGACCGCGGTCACCAGCGGCATCGTGGGCCTGGACAGCGTCAGCTTCTCCTGGTCGGCGGAAGCGCTGGTCATGCTGGTGCTGGGCGGCACCGGGCGGCTGTATGGGGCCGTCATCGGCACGGTCGCCTTCATGACGATCCACCACATCCTGGCCGCCACCGACCCGTTCCACTGGATGCTGTTCATCGGCCTGTTCCTGATGGCCATCGTGCTGTTCGCGCCGGGCGGCATCACCTCTGCCTTCGAGCGCCTGTTCAACCGCGTGAAGGGAGGCCGGGCATGACCGCGCTGTTGCAGGTCGAAGGGTTGAGCAAGAATTTCGGCGGCCTCCAAGTGTCGTCCGACATCACCCTGGACCTGAAGGCCGGCGACCGCTGCGCGCTGATCGGGCCGAACGGGGCCGGCAAGACGACCTTCGTCAACCTCGTCACCGGGGTGCTGGCGCCCAGCGCCGGGACCATCCGGCTGGACGGGCACGACATCACGACCCTGACGGCGGAGGCGCGGGTGCGCCGCGGCCTGATCCGCTCCTTCCAGGTGGCCCGTCTGTTCCGCAGCATGACCGTGCGGGAGCATCTGGAACTCGCCATCCTGGAGCGGGAACGGAAGACCTTCCGCATCTTCGCCTCGGTCCGGCGGATGCCAGGGTTGGCCGACGAGATTGCCGGGGTGATGGACACCATGGGCCTGACCGCGGTGGCGGACACCCAGGTCGGCATGCTCGCCTACGGGCAGCAGCGCCTGCTGGAAATCGCGCTGGCCCTGGCGCTGAAGCCCAAGGTCCTGATCCTGGATGAACCGGCGGCCGGCGTGCCGCATTCGGAAAGCCACCGCATCCTGGACGCGCTGGACCGGCTGCCCGCCGATCTGGCCGTGCTGATGATCGAACACGACATGGATCTGGTCTTCCGCTTCGCCAAGCGCATCATCGTGCTGGCGCAGGGGCGCCTGCTGTGCAGCGGCACGGCGCAGGAGATCGCGGCGGACCCGCGCGTCCGCGACGTCTATCTGGGGAGCCGAGCCCATGCCCATCACTGAAGAGTCCATCACCAAGGGCCGCCTGGAGGTTTCCGGCCTGACCGCCGGCTATGGCCAGACGCGCATCATCGAGAATCTGTCCTTCTCCGTGCCGGCCGGCGGCCGGCTGGCCCTGCTGGGCCGCAACGGCGTGGGCAAGACGACGACGCTGGCCACGCTGGTCGGGCAGACGACGCGGCACGGCGGCTCCATCACGCTGGACGGGGTGGAGTTGGGCAAGCTCACCTCCTCCGCGCGGGCGGCGGCCGGCCTCGGCTACGTGCCGCAGACGCGCGACATCTTCCGCTCCCTGACGGTGGAGGAGAACCTCGTCACTGGCCTGAAGGGCCGCCCGCGCAGCGCCCTGGAGGAGGCCTACACCCTGTTCCCGCGCCTGGGCGAGCGGCGCCGCAACGGCGGCGGCGAGCTGTCCGGCGGCGAACAGCAGATGCTGTCCGTCGCCCGCGCCCTTCTGGGCAAGCCCACGGCGCTGCTGCTCGACGAGCCGCTGGAGGGCTTGGCGCCGGTCATCTGCGACCAGCTGATGCAGGCGCTGTCGCGGCTCGACATGACGGTGATCCTGGTCGAGCAGCAGGTGGACCGCGCCCTGGACTTCGCCCACGAGGTCATGATGCTCGACCGCGGCCGTGTCGTTCACCACGGCCCCGCCGCCGCGGCCCGCGACGACCACGCCCTGATGGAACGGCACCTGGGCGTGTCTCTGGCGGCGTGATACGGATTCCGTCATTCCCGCGAAGGCGGGAATCCAGGCCCAGAAAGCACGGCTGTGCGGAGCTTTCTGGATCCCTACCTTCTCCAAGGTATGCACACATTTCTCAAGACATTGATTGGAAATATCTTTCCTCCGTCATCCCAGCGAAGGCTGGGATCCAGAACGTCAGCGCTAAGCACCTGATACGGCTGGATTCCCGCCTTCGCGGGAATGACGGTGACTCGAGAATGAAGACTCTTCTCCAGATGCAGCCGCCGTCACTCCCGTGCAAAAGCGACCGCGGGGCGCCATCTCGCTCATGCAAAATGAGCTTGCGCCGGCAGTGATATACTAGTATAGCCATTTTCGTTCGGTTATCCTTTGAAGCCCATCTGGTGGTCGTGCCTCGTGTGCGGGCGTCCGGTTGGCGTTTCTCCATAATGCGACTCAAACGGCCACCGGGTTACACTCCGGTGGCCTTTCTTTTGGGCACCATGCAGGGTCACGCCCCGTGGGCTTGGGCGAATGGCAGCCATGTTGCGGCGCACCGCGCTGCGATCTGCGCATGTGATATATTACCATTCCCGAGCAAAATTCCCCCGCCATGCCCGATTGCTTCCGCCGCCCTTCCGACGCTGCGTCCGACGACCTGTCCGCCAACCCTCCGGCTGCGCCCGGACGGAAGGACGATCCGCTGCGCGGGATCCTGCTGGTCGTCCTGGCCGTGTTCTTCTTCTCCTGCTCCGACGCGACGGCGAAGTATCTCAGCCAGACCCTGCCCTCCATCGAAATCGGGTGGATGCGCTACGCCGGCTTCACGGCGCTGTTGCTTCCCCTGATGCTGCGCGGCGGCTCCCCGGTGGTCCGCACCGCGCGGCCGGGACTGCAAATCCTGCGCGGGCTGGGCATGCTGGGCTCGGCGCTCTTCTTCATCATGGGCATGCGCTACCTGCCGATGGCGGAGGCTGCGGCGACCAGCTACGTGTCCCCCGTCTTCGTCACCGTCCTGTCGATCTTCGTCCTGAACGAGAAAATCGGCCTGCGCCGCTGGGCGGCGGTGCTGGTGGGGTTGCTGGGCGTGCTGATCGTCATCCGACCGGGCGGAGCCGCCTTCCAGCCCGCGGCCATCTTTCCCATCCTGTCCGCCGTCAGTTGGGCGACCGGCGTGGTCATCACCCGCAAGATGACCGGGCAGGAGCGGCCAGCCACCACCCTGATCTGGAGCGCGCTGACCGGCCTCGTCGTGCTCAGCGCGCTGCTGCCCTTCGAGTTCGCGATGCCGAACGGGTGGGAGATCGCCCTTGGGCTGCTCATCGGGCTGGTCTCCACCATCGCGCAGTGGCTGCTGATCCAGGCCTACCGCTACGGCGACGCGTCGGTGCTGGCCTCCTACTCCTACATCCAGCTCGTCTGGTCGACGGGGCTGGGGTATCTGGTGTTCGGCGCCGTGCCCGACCACTGGACCTTCGCCGGCGCCGGTGTCATCATCGCCAGCGGTCTGTACACCGCGCACCGCGAGCGCATCCGGCAACGGGAGCAGCGGGCGGCCAGTGCGACGTAGGCCCCGGCCCGACCAAGCGCGCTCGGGCTCATAACACTTGCAGAGCAGAGTAATATATTAGTATATATTGTGCCCGCTGTGGATTTTCCGAACCGCGCGGGTTTGACTGTGCAGCAGGAATCGAAGGACAGGGGACGGGCGATGGGTCATTCCGCACAGCGGGTTGCGGCCTTGGGTGAATGCATGATCGAGATGGTGCGCCGTCCCGATGGAACCTTCACCATGGGCTTCGGTGGCGACACGCTGAACACCGCCGTCTATCTGGCCCGCCTGGGTGCGCCGGTCGATTACGTCACGGCGCTGGGCGACGACCCGAACAGCGACGCGATGGTCGCCCTGTGGAACTCGGAAAAGGTCGGCACCAGCCACGTGCTGCGCGTTCCCGGCCAGGTGCCGGGCCTCTACATGATCGAGACCGACGACAAGGGCGAGCGGCGCTTCCTCTACTGGCGCGATTCCGCACCGGCGCGTGACCTGTTCCTGCTGCCGGACTCCCCGGGGCTGGTTGCCGCCCTGGAAGGCTACGACCTGCTCTACATCTCCGGCATCAGCTTGGCGATCTGGGGGGAGCGGGGCCGCGCGGTGCTGTTCCCCATGCTCGACCGCCTGCGCGAGCGCGGCGGCCGCGTCGCCTTCGACACCAATTGGCGCCCGCGCCTGTGGCCGGACAAGGAAACGGCGCGGCGCGCCTATGACGAGATGCTGCGGCGCACGGACATCGCCCTGCCCGGCGTCGGCGACCTCAGCGACCTGTACGGCGACGCCGACGCCAGTGCCGTGATGGCGCGCGTGCGCGCCGCAGGCGTGCCCGAGATCGTTCTGAAGCTGGAGCAGCCCGGCTGCATCGTCGCCACCGGCGACGGCCCGGACGTGGAGGTTCCGGCGGAGAAGGTGGCGACCGTGGTGGACACCACCGCGGCGGGCGACAGCTTCAGCGCCGGCTATCTGGCAGCCCGGCTGAAGGGCTGCGGCCCGGTGGATTCCGCGCGGTCCGCCCACCGCATCGCCGCCGTGGTCATCCAGCACCGCGGCGCCGTCATCCCGCGCGAGGCGATGGCCGAGGTTCTGGAAGCCGAAGCCCGGTGATCCAACGGTCCCGTTTCTGCGTCCTATCTTAAGATTTTACCGAGGTCCAACCCATGACCCTGCCGCGTCTCGAACCCTCGCTGTCCGGCCCCCGGATCGTTCCGGTGCTCGTGCTCGACGATCCCGCCGAGGCCGTGCCGCTGGCCCAGGCCCTGGTGGCCGGCGGCCTGACGACGCTGGAGGTGACGCTGCGCACCCCCGCCGCCCTGGCCTGCGCCGAGGCCATCGCCGCCAAGGTGCCGGACGCGCTGGTCGGGCTCGGCACGCTGATCCGACCGGAGCAGTTCGCCCAGGCCCGCGACGCCGGCGCGCGCTTCGTCGTCAGCCCCGGCCTGACCGAGCGGCTGGCGGAGGCCGCCAAGGCCGCCGGCTTGCCCTACCTGCCGGGCATCGCCACGGTGACGGAGGCGCTGATCGCCTGGGAGCACGGCTTCCGCGAGCTGAAGTTCTTCCCCGCCATGCTGAACGGTGGCGCCCCGGCGCTGAAGGGCATGGCCCCGCTGATCCCGGAGGTGCGCTTCTGCCCGACCGGCGGCATCAAGGCGGAGAATGTGAAGGAGATCCTGGCCCTGTCCAACGTCTTCGCGCTGGGCGGCACCTGGCTGACCCCGGCCGATGCCGTGAAGGAGCGCCGCTGGTCCGACATCGAACGGCTGGCCCGTGAAGCCACCGCGCTCGCCACGCAGGGCTGAGCCATCCGCCGGCCTTGCCCGGACCGCTGGTCGCCTTGCCGATCCCCTTACTGATCCCCTTGCCGCAATCCGCGCCAAGGGGATGCGGGGCGGCTTGGGGCAATTTTCCGCCCGGTGGTATATCCCTGCTCATGTGATTG
>JAEZPL010000336.1 GCA_023413605.1 Pseudomonadota bacterium | reverse complement strand
ATCCGCCAGCGCAGCGACAGCGTGCAGGCCGCGAACGCGACCACGCATATGGCGGAAAATATTTAAGGTTCAGGCCTTCACGCGCTTCCGCGCCGGCTTCTTCGCGGCGGCTGCCCTGGCGGCGGCCGCGATGGCCGGACGATCCCAGCCCAGAAGCTCATCCGGATCGTCGAGAGCCGATTCGGGCGGCGGGTAGTAGGAGAGGGTGACGGGCCTGTCGTCGGACGGCTTGAAGGGGCGCAGGCCCGGCGCCTCGTGGTCGGCGCGGTTGCCGTCATCGACTTTGAAATACAGCACGTCGTCCGCGACGATGGCGAAGAACAGGTCGTCGCAATAAACGCCGTAGCCGCCGAACATGCGGCGGACCGTCAGGTCGCCCAACGGCGCCAGCGCCTCGCCCCAGCGACTCGTCGATGAACTGGACGAAGTCGCTGGACGGGGCCGCGGCCATGTTTGGGAAGGCTTACTTCTTGCGGAAGGCGTCGAGCGCCACAACCTCGCCGCGCTTCGGCTCCTCGCCGGCACTCCCCGCCTCGGTCTTGGTGGCGAGCTTGGCGACGGCAGGCTTCGCGTCGTCCTTGTGCTCAGGCGCCTCGCGGGTCGGCATCGCCGAAACCTCGGCCGATTCGGCCGGCGCGACGGGCTGGAACTGCAGGGCGAAGTTCACCGACGGATCGGCGAAGGTGGTGATGGCGGCGTAGGGGATGACCAGCCGCTCGTGCACGTTGTTGAAGCTCAGCGTCACCTCGAAATGATCGTCGAGCGCTTCCAGGCCGTAATACTGGTACTGGATGACGATGGTCATTTCGTTGGGGTACTGCGCCGACAGGTATTCCGGGATGTCGACGCCCGGAAAGGCCGTGCGGAACGTCAGGTAGAAGTGATGGTTGCCGGGGAGCCCGCGGTCGGTCACTTGGCGGAGTGCGTCACGGACGACACCACGCAAGGCGGCCTCGACCATACGGTCATAACGCAACTGCTCTCTCGGCATGCTTGGGCGGGTCCTTAACGCCAAATAGGAAGGTGTGGGCCTTCTGTTGCTAGGCGGCCCACGGCCCCACCCTCAGGTGCTACCCATCGGGGATTGGTTTCGGTCAGTTACCGCTGTTAGGCGGCAACGGCGACCGGAGCAACGTTGTCGTTGGCAACTATTGCAATGGCCCGATAACGGCGGAACCATGCCGAGCGAAGACCATGCCTTTACCTCGCGTGGCGATCCTATTTCGCCCCCAACGAACCCGTTCCCGTGGGCCAACACCCGCAAGACCGGTGGTTTGTTTGGTGGAGGCGCCGGGTACCGCCCCCGGGTCCACAACGCTTATTCCGCAAGGCGTTTATCGCCGTAGTCGGTGCGACCGACACCGGTAATATAAGCGTTTCGGCCGGGCATTGAAAGGGGTTGGGCGGAGAATCTGAAAGGGGATGACGGGACAACCGCCCGGACGTAGAGTGCGGCCCAAATTCAGTCCCCGGAGTACCCATGCCGATCACGCCCGACCAGCGCGCCGAGATCGACCGCCTGCGCGCCGTCACCGCCACCACCCGCCGCGCCACCGTCCCGGCCCTGGAGGAGATCCTCTACGAGCCGATCGAGGTCCTGGACCATGGCTTCGTGCGCGTCGTCGACTATATGGGCGACGATTCGGCCGTCGTTCAGGCCGCGCGCGTGTCCTATGGCAAGGGAACCAAGAAGGTCACGGAAGACGCCGGGCTCATCAAGTATCTGATGCGCCATCGCCACTCGACCCCGTTCGAGATGTGCGAGATCAAGTTCCACGTCAAGCTGCCGATCTTCGTCGCTCGCCAGTGGATTCGCCACCGCACGGCGAACGTGAACGAGTATTCCGCGCGCTACTCCATCCTGGACCGCGAGTTCTATATTCCGACGCCCGAGAACCTGGGCGCCCAGGCCGTCGTGAACCGCCAGGGCCGCGGCGACGTGCTCCAGGGCGACGAGGCGGCGTCGGTGATGAAGCTGCTGCGCGACGACGCCGAGGCCGTCTACTCCCATTATGAGGAGATGCTGAACCAGCGCGAGGACGGCACCACCATCGACGAGAGCCGCCAGGGGCTGGCGCGCGAACTGGCGCGCATGAACCTGACGCTCAACTACTACACGCAGTGGTACTGGAAGGTCGATCTCCACAACCTTCTTCACTTCCTCAGCCTGCGCGCCGACCCGCACGCCCAGTACGAGATCCGCGTCTACGCCGATGCCATGCTGGACGTGGTGAAGCGTTGGGTTCCGGCCGTGTTCGATGCCTTCAGCGAGTACCGTCTCGGCGGCACGCATGTTTCCAAGACTGGGCTGGAGGTGGTCAAGCGCCTGCTGGCCGGCGAACCCGTCACCCAGGAAAACAGCGGCCTGTCCAAGCGGGAATGGCGCGAGTTGATGGATCAGCTGGGCCGCGCCGAGTAACGGCGCACGTGCAAGGAGCATTGCCATGACGCCGCACGAGGCCGATGGACGTCACCGCCAAGGCCTCGTCGCGGCGCAGGCCGG
This sequence comes from Pseudomonadota bacterium, assembly GCA_023413605.1. Taxonomy (GTDB): domain Bacteria; phylum Pseudomonadota; class Alphaproteobacteria; order Azospirillales; family Azospirillaceae; genus Azospirillum. The sequence goes on along the minus strand of JAEZPL010000336.1, from coordinate 5,633 downwards.
CCGGTTCGAGGAGGCCCTGGACCTGATCGGGCAGGCCATCGCCGCCTATCCCAACGTGCCCGTCTGGTGGGCCAACTACGGCCTCGTGATGGAAAGCCTGGGCGACGTGGCGGGGGCGGCGAACGCCTATGCCGGCGCGTTGAACCTGGATCCGTCGCTGGATTTCGCCATGGATGGGCTGCTGACCATGGCGGAGGCGGTGCGCAGCGCCGGCGACTCGGGCCGGGCCGAGGCCTTCTTCCGACGCGCCATCGCGCTGAATCCCAAGACGCTGGCGTCGGTCGCCAACCTGGCCGTTCTGCTGCGCGCCCAGATGCGGCGGAACGAGGCGTTGGTCGAGTACCGCCGCGCCGGCCGGCTGGACCCGGCCAACTGGATCCACCCCTACAACCTCGGCAACGCGCTGGCCGAGATGAACCGGCTGAGCGAGGCCGACGCGGCCTATCTGGCGGCGCTCGACCGCGAGCCAGGCCGGGCGGAGGTCCGCACCAACCGGGCCACCCGCGTGCTTGCGATGCAGGGGCGGGCGGAAGAGGCGCTGGCGGAGGTGGACGGTGTGCTGGCCCAGCACCCGAACGTCGATTCGCTGCACGCCGCGCGCCTCTACCTGATGCAGTTCGTGCCGTCGGTGACCATGCCGGCGATCGCCAAGGCGCACGCGGATTGGGGCGCGCGGTATCCGGACCGGCCGGCGCCCACCATCGCAGCGCCAGCGCCGAAGCTGCGCATCGGCTATGTCTCCCCCGACTTCCGCGCGCATCCCGTGGGATTCTTCCTGGAACCGGTGCTGGCGAATCACGATCGCTCGGCCGTCGAGGTGGTCTGCTACGCCAACACCGCCAACCCGGATTGGAAGACCGAGCGCCTGATGCAGCACGCCGACGCCTGGGTCTGGACGACCGGCCTGGACGACGACGCGCTGGCCCGGCGCATCCAGGAGGATGGCATCCACATCCTGGTCGATCTGGCCGGCCACACCTTCGGCAATCGGCTGCCGGTCTTCGCGCGGCGTCCGGCGCCGGTGCAGGCCACCTGGGCCGGCTATGTCGGCACCACCGGCCTGCCGGCCATGGACTATCTGATCTCCGACTCGCGCCAGAGCCCGGAAGGCGCCGACGGCTGGTGCATCGAGGGCATCGTGCGCATGCCCGACAGCTACGTCCCCTGGACGCCGCCGGAGGACGTGCCGCCGGTCTCCCCGCTGCCGCTGTCCAACCGCGGCTACGCCACCTTCGGATCCTTCAACGCGCTGCCCAAGCTGAACGCGGAGGTCGTGGCCCTGTGGGCGCGGGTGCTGGCCGCCGTGCCCGAGTCGCGCCTGCTGCTGCGCACGCCGGGTTTCGAGGACGCCGGCACCGAGTCCCGCGTCCGGGCGATGTTCGAGCGCGCGGGCGTGGACCCGTCGCGGCTGGATCTGTTGCGCGGCGCGCCGCACCGGGCCTTCCTGGCCGGCTACGCGGGGGTGGATGTGGCGTTGGACCCGTTTCCCTATTCGGGTGGGCTGACGACGCTGGAGGCGTTGTGGATGGGCGTGCCGGTGGTGACGCTGGGCGGCGACCGCTTCTGCGCGCGGCATTCGGTCACACACCTCGCCTCGGCGGGCCTGTCGGACCTCGTGGCGGAGGGCGCGGACGCCTACGTCGCCAAGGCGGCGGCGCTGGTGAGCGACCCGGCGGGACTGGCCCGCCTGCGCGGCGGCCTGCGGGACCGCTTGGCGCATTCCCCGGCGCTGGACGGCGCACGCTTCACCCGCGCGCTGGAAGCGGCTTACGGCGTGATGTGGCAGCGCTTCCAGAGCGGGCAGGGAAGGGCGAGTTTCTCGCTGAGCTTCGAGTGATCGGCGCCGGTTGGAGCAAGCAATCCTGATTGCGCCCGGTTGTGGGTTGAATTAACTTTTATTCCCGTGCGGGTTGTTGCGGGGCGGCCTTTGTTGCGCGGTCTTGCCTGGATTCTCTGTCTCGCTGAGAGGTTGCGGTCGGGAAGATGGAAGCGAATCCTGGAAAGCCGCGCTGGCTGGATCGGCTTTGGTGCTGGTCCACCGGCGGAGGAGACGCCGAGTCGGACGTCGGCAATTTCCAGAGGTATTCGCATTTGAAGATTCTCGCTGTCGAGGGGATATCCGCCCGCGTCGGGCGGCAGGTGGACATTTCCGACCGGGCCCTCGAAGCGCTTTCCTGTTACGCGGCCCGATACAAAGACAACCCTATGGGGACCAAGTTTACAAATTTCGGTGCTGATGAAATTCTCCAAAAACTTGTTAAGTCTTCTCCTTTGATTTTCAACCATCTTGTGCGATGTGGGGTGGATGTATCCAAACTGTTGTTCTGGCTGGAGTCGGCAAGCCCGGGGTATCCGACATTGGGTCTGTATAGATACATAGTGGATGATGACGATCTTGTTTCCATCATCAGAGAAACTGGCTACGTTGATGAATTTACGCTGTTCAGGGCAATCCTTTGTGATGGGTTCACTGAACTCTTTTCGCGCGCGCAGATTGGCCTGGACAGGGTTTTATCAACGCCCGTCTATGATAAAGATTTTGTGACAGGATCACGGAATTTTGAGCTTCTCTTGTATTTGGATGATGATCATCGCGCCAAAATGAGACCGTTCGGTGCGGCTGGCAAGATTGTCGATGGATCGTTTGCCAATGATATGGAGCGGGTGAAGAGGCTGAACATCTTCACGGAAAGGCGCTTCAGTCGATTTTTGCTCTCAGACGACCGCCTGGGAGAGTTCGAAAACCTTATCAATGACAAGAGTGCTACCGAGTCCGATGTGCAGAATTTTTTCGAGAAGAACCCCGCTTTTTTGGCAGGATTCGAATATTCAAACATCATGCCCCATCTGGCGCTTGTCCCTGAAGGGGATAGGAAAATGATTCCAGATTTCTTTCTCGAACCCATCGATGCGGATTACATGAACATCATCGAACTTAAAAAGCCATTTGCCAAGATAACGACAAGAAAAAGCAATGGATCAAGGGTTCGGCTGACACAGAACGTGCGGGAGGGTATCGCTCAGCTTCTGGAATACAGGAGGTTCTTCGAAGTCAGGGAAAACAGGAGGTTGTTTGTTGAGCGATACGGAGTGAGAGCCTATCGTCCAATGATGACGTTGATCATCGGTCGCGACTCTGAGTTCCGTGGAAAGGATGAGGTCGTCAACCTTTCCGAAGAACTGCCACATGATGTTGAGCTGTGTACTTATGATGTTCTTCTGAGGCGTGCGATCATGTATCGGGAAATGGCCGGGCAATGAGCGCCTTTTCGCGAAAGTTTCGGAGGTTCGTCAGATGGTGGATAAAGCTCCCCGTCACGAGTCGGGTGATGAAAGATTCCGTGTATTTTTTATTATTACTTGGTCTCATTTTTATTTTGCTGAATTTCAGAAAGGCCGGGTGAAGATTGGGTGTTTTCATAATTCTTGATGACGGTTGGTTTTGATAGGCCTTGTGTATCTGTTTGAGGGGGCGTCCGCCGGGCTGAGCGTGAGATTGCGCTACGCCCGCTCCGACCCCGGTGCGCCGGTGCTCCACAGCAGACCCAGGACAACCCCTTTGCAGCGCGGCAGCAGCACGAGTGTCAGCAGCAGGGTCAGAACCGGCCAGATGGCGAAATGGACCCAGGCTTCGGGCTGGTAGTTCTGTTCGAACGACAGCAGGGCCGGGATGACGATGTGGCCAACGATCAGGATGGTCATCCAAGGCGGGGCGTCGTCGGCGCGGAAGTGGCCGTACGCCTCGCCGCAGTGGGCGCAGGCGTCCACCGGCTTCAGATAGCTTTTCAGAAGCCGCCCGCGCCCGCAGGCCGGGCAGCTGCCCATCAGCCCGCGCAACGCCGCCGACACCTTGGATCGGGATCCGTAGTCCACCGCCATGTCCCTGCCTTTTCCTGTGCCTGCCTTATTCCTGGGCAGTGGGCATGATATGGGAAGGGGAAGACGTACATTCATGGTGTGCAGCGTTGCGCGGTGCGCACGGCCTCCGCGCGCCGGGCGATGTTTTCCAGCCGCATCTGGAGTTCGTGGGCGCACAGGGCGTGGGCTGCGGCGCGCGCCTCGGCCTCGATGTCGGCGATGACGGCCTCCAGGTCGCGGATTCGGGCGTCGCGTGGATCGCCTCGTGGATCGCCTTGTGGATCTTGGATCATCGGAAATCTGCTCCGGCAGTTGACGGAATGACCCGTTGGCGTCTACGGGATGCATAAGCCACTCTCGGGGAGGTTGGAGCCATGAAGATCACCCGCCTGTTTCTCGCCGCCACGGCGGCCGTTGCACTCGCGACGTCCGTCGCCCACGCGCAGACCAAGACCGTCGCCATCACCGCCATCGTCGAGCATCCGGCGCTGGACGCCACCCGCGACGGCGTGGTCGACGCGCTGAAGGCGGCCGGCTTCACGCCGGGTCAGGACCTTAAGGTCGATTACCAGAGCGCCCAGGGCAACCCCGCGACCGCCGCGCAGATCGCGCGCCAGTTCGTGGGCGCCAGGCCGGACGTGATCGTTCCGATCTCCACCCCCTCGGCGCAGGCCGTGGCGGCCTCCACCCGCGACATCCCCGTGGTCTTCACCGCCGTGACCGACCCGGTCGGCGCCCAACTCGTCAAGAGCATGGAGAAGCCGGGCGGCAACGTCACCGGCGTGTCGGACATGGCTCCGGTGGCCGAGCATGTGGCCCTGATCCGTGAGGTCGTGCCGTCGGTCAAGCGCCTCGGCGTCCTCTACAACCCCGGTGAGCCGAACTCCGTCTCGCTGGTGAAGGCGCTGAAGGACGAGGCCGCGAAGGCCGGCCTGACCGTGACCGAGGCGACCGCCACCAAGTCGGCCGACGCCCAGCAGGCGGCGCGCAGCCTCGTCGGCAAGGTCGACGCGATCTACATCCCGCTCGACAACACCGTCGTGTCGGCGCTGGAAAGTGTGGTCGCCGTCGGCCAGCAGTCCAAGCTGCCGGTCTTCTCCGCCGACACCGACAGCGTGGCGCGCGGCACGGTGGCGTCCATCGGCTTTGACTACCGCCAGGTGGGCCGGCAGACCGGCGAGGTCGTCGCCCGCATCCTGAAGGGCGAGAAGCCGGGCGACATCCCGGCGACCTTCGCCAAAGGCACCGACCTGTTCGTAAACCCCAAATCCGCCGCGGCGATGGGTGTCACCATCCCCGAGGCGGTGACCAAGCGCGCGACCAAGGTGGTCGGGCAGTAACACCCAGAGAATGGGGCAGGGCCGGCCAGAGTGCCGGCCCGCCTTTTTTTGAGAGCGTTTGATGAGTGAAATAGCCTTCTTCGGGGCGGTCGAGATCGGGCTGGTGTATGCGCTGGTCGCTCTCGGCGTGTACCTGTCGTTCCGCGTGCTCGACTTCCCGGATCTGACGGTGGACGGCAGCTTTCCGCTGGGCGCCGCCGTCGCCGCCACGCTGCTGGTCGCCGGGATGAACCCCTGGCTGGCCAGCCTCGCCGCCGCCGTTGCGGGCGCCGCCGCCGGTCTGGTGACCGCGACCCTGAACGTGCGCTTCAAGATCCTGCACCTGCTGGCCAGCATCCTGACCATGATCGCGCTGTTCTCCGTGAACCTGCGCATCATGGGGCGGCCGAACGTGGCGCTGCTGACGCAGGACACGGTGCTGACGCCCTTCTATGG
>JAEZPL010000238.1 GCA_023413605.1 Pseudomonadota bacterium | reverse complement strand
CCCATGCGCCTCGCGCTGCCCGCCGCCCTTGCCCTGGTCCTCGCCGCCGCACCGGCCATGGCCGACGCGCCGAAGGTCGTCGCGTCGATCAAGCCGGTGCATTCGCTGGTCGCCGCAGTGATGCAGGGGGTTGGGGAACCGGCGCTGATCGTGCGCGGCGCCGCCTCTCCCCACACCTACGCGCTGAAGCCGTCGGACGCGAAGGCGCTGGCCGGCGCCGACCTCGTCTTCTGGATCGGGCCGGAGCTGGAAGGCTTCCTCGCCAAGCCGCTCCGGGCCACGGCGTCCAAGGCCACCGCCGTCGAACTGCTGGAGGCCAAGGGCGTGACCCTGCTCGACGCCCGCGAGGGCGGCGCGTGGGAGGCGCATGACCACGGCAAGGATCATGGGCATAAGGACCATGGGCATGAGGGTCATAAGCACGAGGGTCATGGGCACGGCGATGGCGGGCATGCGGAGGTCAACACCCACATCTGGCTCGATCCCGGCAACGCGCGCGCCATGGTCACGGCCATCGCCGATGCGCTGGCGGCCAAGGACGCCGCCAACGCCGCCGCCTACAAGGCCAACGCCGAGCGCACCGCCCAAAGCATCGACGCCCTCGACGCGGAGCTGAAGGCGGCGCTCGCCCCGGTGGCCGACAGGCCCTTCGTCGTCTTCCACGACGCCTACCAGTATTTCGAGGCGCATTACGGCCTGAACGGCGTCGGCGCCATCACCGTCAGTCCGGATCGCCGGCCCTCGGCCAAGCGCCTGTCCGACATCCGCGCCAGGATCACCTCGCTGGGCGCGGCCTGCGTCTTCGCCGAGCCGCAGTTCGAACCGGCGCTGGTTGACACAATCGTGGACGGCACCAAGGCGAGGAAGGGCGTGCTCGACCCGGAAGGGGCTGATCTTTCCGACGGGCCGGACCTCTACCCCACGCTGATGCGCTCCATCGCCGCAGCGCTGAAGGGTTGCCTCGCCTCTTAAGCCCGGCGTCCGCCTGTGCTATGTCCTCAAGACGTTGTTCCAGGGAGGCAGGGATGAAGATCGGGGTCGTCGGGTGCGCGGGGCGCATGGGGCAGATGCTGGTGCGCGAGATCGCCGTCACGCCGGGCTGCACGCTGGCCGGCGGCACGGAGCGGGTGGGCGGCCCGGCGCTCGGCAAGGACATCGGCACGCTGGCCGGGATCGACGCGCTGGGCGTCGTCGCCATCGACGACGCGGCGGCCCTGTTCGCCGAGGCCGACGCGGTGATCGACTTCACCAGCCCCGATGCCACCGTTCGCCATGCCGCGCTGGCCGCCCAGTCGCAGACGGTGCTGGTCGTCGGCACCACCGGCATCAACCCGACCCAGCAGGAAGCGATCGCCCAGGCCGCCACCCACACCCCCATCGTGCAGTCGCCCAACATGTCGCTGGGCGTCAATCTGCTGCTGGCGCTGGTGGAGCAGGTCGGCCGCGCGCTGGGCGACGACTTCGACATCGATATCCTGGAAATGCACCACCGCAACAAGGTGGACGCGCCGTCGGGCACCGCGCTGGGCCTCGGCCGTGCCGCGGCGGCGGGGCGCGGGGTGAAGCTGGAGGATGTCTGGCAGAAGGTCCGCGACGGCCACACCGGCGTACGCCCGCGCGGCGAGATCGGCTTCGCCACCCTGCGCGGCGGCGACGTGATCGGTGACCACACCGTGGTCTTCGCCGGCGACGGCGAGCGGATCGAGCTGACCCACAAGGCGTCGGGTCGCCAGATCTACGCCAAGGGCGCCGTCCGCGCCGCCCAGTGGGCCAACGACAAGAAGCCGGGCCTCTACAGCATGAAGGACGTGCTGGGGATGTGATCCCCTCAGGCCGCGGCCTCCTATGCCGCGGCCTCGTCTTCCGGCATGGCGCGCCCCTGTTCCCAGGCGAGCAGGGCGCGCTTGCGGGGAACCCCGTAGCGGTAGTTGTGGATGATCCCGGACTTCTGGATCACCCGGTGGCAGGGGATCAGCACGCAGACCGGGTTGCGCCCGATGGCCGCCCCCACCGCGCGCAAGGCCGTCGGCTGGCCGACGGCGCGGGCCACGTCCTCATAGCTGACGACCACGCCGGACGGGATGCGCAGCAGCGCTTCCCACACCTTGATCTGGAAATTGGCGCCCTTCATCAGCAGGCGAACCGGTTCGCCGGTCGCGGTGCCGTCCCAGCGGAAGGCGCGGCTTGCCGCCGGGCGGGTGGCGTCGGCGTCCTCCACCATTCGGGCGGCCGGCCAGGCTTGGCGCATTTCCTCCAGCGCGTCGCGCCCGTCCGGCTCCTCGGCGAAGCTCAGCCAGCACACGCCGCGTTCCGTCGTGGCCACCAGGGACGGGCCGAAGGGCGTCTCGTGCAGGCCCCAGCGGATGGTCAGCCCGCCGCCCAGCGCCTTGTACTCGCCGGGGGTCATGGCCTCGCAGGCGACGAACAGGTCGTGCAGCCGCGACGGGCCGGACAGCCCCACGTCCAAAGCCACGTCCAGCACGCTGTGGTTCTCGGCCAGCAGGCGCTTGGCGTTGTCCAGCGTCAGGAACTGCACGAAGCGCTTCGGGCTGATGCCGGCCCAGCGGGTGAACAGGCGCTGGAAGTGGAAGGGGCTCATCCCCGCCACCTCGGCCAGTTCCTCCAGCGCGGGCTGGTCCTGCCAGTGTTCGACCAGATGCCGGATGGCCGCGCCGATGGCGCGGTGGTGCTGTGCGTCAACCGGATCGGTGAGAGGATTCAGGCACGGCATGGCGGCGGGCTCCCTGGCTTCACGTCCGGGGCAGCATGCGCCGGTGCCGGAGGGACGGCCAACCCGTTTCTTGCGCCCGAATGGAAGGCTGCCCTAACTGAAGCTTGAAAGTCAGACCGGTTCCGGATGGCAGGGCGTGCGGCGCCATGTGACGAGCGCGCCCTGAAGCGCCTTGGCGAACTCCGCCCGCTCGTCCGGCGACAGGAAGGATCCGACCACCACCGACTGCCCGTGCGAGGACAGCGTCACCTGGCTTTCATGCTCCGGCGGGTCGTCCATGGTGACGCGCAGCCAGTAGGGCTGGAAAGTCCAGCGCCGCTCCGGCTTCTTCCAATGCACGCTTTGGACGGTCAGGTCGGTGTCGGTCAGGCGCACGCGCTCGTACTGCCGGGCGGACCGGTAGCTGGCGCGGAAGGCCACCCACAGCAGCACCACGTCCAGCCCGCAGAAGGGCACGACCGGCCACGCGCCGTTGGCGACGAAGATGCCGGCGACCACAAGGTTGATCAGGATCACGGCGCCCATCAGCACCCGGAATCCGTTCCGCCCCAGACTGCGGTGGGGGTGCAGGATCGCGTCGAAGAAGACGCGCGGGGCGCGGGTGATGGTCATAGAACGTACTTGGTATGCGTGGACCGCCGGATCCAGCCGCCGGATGCGCGGCGTGTTTGCAAGCCCGGCCAAGGTCCCGCTATGGTGAGCGTCATGAAGCCCGCCGCCGTCCAAGAATTCTTCCGCCGCCTCAGCGCCGCCAACCCGGAGCCGAAGAGCGAGCTGGAATACGTCAATCCCTACACGCTTCTGGTGGCCGTCGTCCTGTCGGCGCAGGCCACCGACGTCGGTGTCAACAAGGCCACGGGGCCGCTGTTCCAGGTCGTCACCACGCCCCAGCAGATGGTCGACCTGGGGGAGGAGCGGCTGCGCGGCTACATCAAGACCATCGGCCTGTTCAACACCAAGGCCAAGAACGTCATCAAGCTGTCGGAAATCCTGGTGAAGGACCACGGCGGCGAGGTGCCGCGCGACCGCGCGACGCTGGAAACGCTGCCCGGCGTCGGCCGCAAGACCGCCAACGTCGTGCTGAACGTGGCCTTCGGGGAAGAGACCATCGCGGTCGACACGCACATCTTCCGCGTCGGCAACCGCACCGGCCTCGCCCCCGGCAAAACGCCGGACGCGGTGGAGATGAAGCTGCTGAAGGCGGTGCCCAAGGCCTACCGCCGCCACGCCCACCACTGGCTGATCCTGCACGGCCGCTACGTCTGCAAGGCCCGCAAGCCCGATTGCCCGGCCTGCCCGGTCAGCGACCTGTGCGGCTTCAAGGACAAGACGAAGCCCGTCGAGGCCTGATCGAGCATCCAATCACGCAAAAGCCTGGCGCGGACGTTCGTCCGGCCGGGCTTTCTTCGTCGGATCAGCGCGTTTAACGGCGTTTATTCGCCGTCCACCACGATGGGCGCCTGGGCGGGAGCCGGCGTCGGGGCCGGGGCGGCGGGCTTGGCCGCGGGGCTGTACAGGCCGATGTCGCCGTTCAGCTTGGCGCCGGCCTCGACCGACAATTCGCCGTACTTGATCGAGCCGTTGATCTTGCCGGAAGAGCGCACGGTCAGGCGGCCGCGCACGATGATGTCGCCCTCGAACCGGCCGCCGATGTCGGCCTCGTCGATCTCGACCGATCCCTTGAACAGGCCGGTCTCGGCGATCTCGATGGACCGGCCGTCGCGCAGCTTGGCCTCCACGGTGCCTTCGACGACCAGCACGTCGCAGGACCCGATCTCACCGTTCAGGGAGATGTCGCGGCCGACGATCAGGCGGCGCTGTTCGGTGGCGAGCGGCGCGCTGGCCACCGGGGCGACCTGGGCCGGGGCGGCCGGGGCGGCCGGAGCGGCGGCGGCCGGGGCGCCGAAGCCTTCCGGCTTGCGCGGGGCAACACCCGGCATGTCGACGGTGCGGCGCGGAATGTCGGTGGGCTTGAAGCTTGCACCGGGCATGGCGGCGCCGGTCGGCGGCTTCGGGGTGCTCGTGTTCATCTCGGGTCCCTTGGAGGAAGACGGCTCGGAAAGCGGCGGGCGGTGGGTCGGAGCGGAAACCGGGGTCGGGGAAGCCGGCTGCGCGGACACCGGCGCCCCGGCGGGCGCGTTCGTCAGGGAAGAGAGCGG
>JAEZPL010000230.1 GCA_023413605.1 Pseudomonadota bacterium | reverse complement strand
GCCCCAGCAGGTGCCACACCGTCCCGTCGGCGCCGAGCACCCGCTGCACCGGCAAATCCGGCGCGTGGGACAGGATCAGACCGCCGATGTCCCGCACGACCCAATTCGGATGGATGGCGTGAGCTTGCCTGGACACGATGAACTGCCGCCGGTGCAGCATGCCGACTCCCTTAGGCCTTTCGCGTTGGTGACGGATAAACACCACCCGTCGCCCGCGGGACAGGGCCATACCCCTTTGCACCGGGGGCAATCCGGACGGAGAATATTTCCGGTGGAAGGGGACAGCGCGTGATTGACTCCGGGTGGCCGTACCTCTATACAGCGGGGCTCATTTTTTGCCCTGAGATCGAGGAGTAAGGTGCCGTGAAACGCACGTACCAGCCCAGCAAAATCGTGCGCAAGCGCCGGCATGGCTTCCGCGCCCGTATGGCGACCGTCGGTGGCCGCAAGGTGATTGCCCGCCGCCGCGCCAAGGGCCGCAAGGTCCTGAGCGCCTAATACGCGATGGCGGCGCCGGACCCCAGGGTCGGGCGCCTGAAGCGGCGGCCGGAGTTCTTGGCCGTGGCCGGTACACGGCGAAAGCACGTTGCTCCCGGCCTGATCCTGCAGGTGCGCCGACACGACGAACGGCAGCGGCCCGCCAGTGGCGAGCCGCCGATTCGTCTTGGCCTGACAGCGAGCCGCAAGGTGGGCAACGCGGTGGTGCGCAATCGCGCCCGCCGCCGCCTGCGCGAGGCGGCCCGCCAGATCCTTCCCGCCCATGCGGCCCCCGGTCACGATTTCGTGCTGGTGGCGCGCGCCGCCACGGCCGAACGGCCTTGGGCGGAGCTGCTGGGCGACCTTGCCGCGGCGCTGAAACGCCTCGGCCTATGGCGCGATTCGCCGAACGACGGTCGGCGCGTGACGCCGGCAAACGGGCCAGACGACGATTCCCGTTCAGCGGGGGCCGGCGCATGAGCCCGCTTGCCTATTTTCTGCGCGCGCTCGTCGTCGGCTATCAATGGACGCTGTCGCCCTTCGTCGGGTGGCACTGCCGATTTCAGCCTACCTGTTCCAACTACGCTCTCGAGGCGCTATCTAAGCACGGAGCGATCCGGGGCAGCTGGCTGACCGTCCGGAGGCTCTTGCGCTGCCATCCCTGGGGCGGGTGGGGGTATGACCCCGTGCCCGAGCCGGGAAAGGCCGGCCGCTGCTGTTCGCACGGGCCGGACAAGGCGGCGCATCGACACACTTTGACAGGCCGGACCTGAGGCCGGCGTTCGCCGCTCTCTTCAGCAAGGCCCACGGCAACCGGGATGCCATGACCGACCAACGCAACCTCATCCTAGCGATCGCCCTCTCGATCGCCATTCTCCTGGGCTTCCAGTATTTCTACGAGGGGCCGCGGGTGCAGCAGCAGGCTGCGCAGCAGGCCGCCCAAACGGAACAGCAGGTCGTCCCTGGGGCTGGACCCGGTGCCACCGTTCCCGGCGCCGCCGCGCCGGAGACGGTCAAGGACCGCGCCGCGCTGCTGGCCGAGCAGACGGCCGCCGGGACGCGCGTCAAGATCGACTCGCCGGCCCTGCACGGCTCGATCAATCTGGTCGGCGCGCGGATCGACGACCTGACGCTGGCCGACTACCGCACCACCCCCGACCCGAACAGCCCGGAGATCGCGCTGCTGGCCCCGGCCGGCACGCTCAGCGCCTATTACGCTGAATTCGGCTGGGTGCCGGAGGACAAGTCGCAGCCGGTCCCCGGCAACGACACCAAGTGGACCGCCAGCGAGCAGGTGCTGACCCCGGAAAAGCCGCTGACCCTGACCTGGGACAACGGCAAGGGCCTGGTGTTCGAGCGCACCATCGCGGTCGACAAGAACTACATGTTCACGGTCACGCAGAAGGTCCGCAACAACGGCTCGACCCCGGTGCGCCTGCTGCCCTACAGCCTCGTCCGCCGCGCCGGCACGCCGTACACCGAAGGCTTCTACATCCTGCATGAGGGCCCGCTCGGCGTCTTCAACGGCAAGCTGAACGAGCACAAGTACGACGACCTGAAGAAGGCCGGCACCATCTCCGTCCCGACCACCGGCGGCTGGATCGGCATCACGGACAAGTACTGGCTGGTCTCCCTGGTCCCGGAACAGAAGGAAGAGGTCACCGCCCGCTTCGTCTACTCCGCGCCGGGCAACGCCGACCGCTATCAGGTCGACATGCTGGGCAAGGCCGTCGAGGTTGCACCGGGCGCCACGGTCGAGCAGACCACCCGTCTGTTCGCCGGCGCCAAGCAGGTTCGCCTGCTGGACGAGTATTCGGACAATCTGGGCATCTCCAACTTCGATCTGGCGATCGACTTCGGCTGGTTCTACTTCCTGACCAAGCCGTTCTTCTACGCGCTGGATATGCTGGGCCGCCTGTTCGGCAACTTCGGCGTCGCCATCCTGGTCTTCACCGTGATCGTGAAGGCGGCCTTCTTCCCGCTGGCCAACAAGTCGTATCACGCGATGGCCAAGATGAAGAAGCTGCAGCCGAAGATGCAGGAGATGCGCGAGCGCTTCGGCGACGACAAGGTTCGCATGAACCAGGAGCTGATGGCGCTGTACAAGCGCGAGAAGGTCTCCCCCGTGTCGGGCTGCCTGCCGATCCTGATCCAGATCCCCGTCTTCTTCGCGCTGTACAAGGTGCTGTTCGTGACCATCGAGATGCGGCACGCACCCTTCTTCGGCTGGATCCACGACCTGTCCGCGCCCGATCCCACGACCATCTTCAACCTGTTCGGCCTGATCCCGTGGCAGCCGCCGCACTTGCTGATGCTGGGCCTGTGGCCGATCATCATGGGCATCACCATGTACCTGCAGCAGAAGCTGAACCCGGCACCGCCCGACCCGGTCCAGCAGAAGGTGTTCCAGTTCCTGCCGGTGGTGTTCACCTTCATGCTCGCCAGCTTCCCGGCCGGTCTGGTCATCTACTGGGCCTGGAACAACACGCTGTCGATCCTCCAACAGTGGCTCATCATGCGGCAGGATGGGGTGAAGGTGACCTGATCACCCGCCCCCTCTGAACCGAACGGCATCGACCGCCGGCAAACCCCTTCCTTGACGGGCGTTTGCCGGCGGTTATGTTTTGGGCTCAGTTTTTCCGTGAAAGCAATTCCATGACGTCTCCCACCCGATCCAGCCTGATGTCCGGCTTCAGCGAAGAGGCCCTGGAAGAGGGGCGGCTTCTGTTCGCAAAGGAATGCGATTTCATCTGGGGCGCCCAGACGCTCGACCAGTTGCCGGAGGCCGACCTGCCGGAGATCGCCTTCGCCGGGCGGTCCAACGTCGGCAAGTCCAGCCTCGTCAACGCGCTGACCGGGCGCAAGACGCTGGCCCGCACCTCCAACACGCCGGGGCGCACGCAGCAGCTCAACTTCTTCAACCTGGGCAACCGGCTGAAGCTGGTGGACATGCCGGGCTACGGCTACGCCAAGGAATCAAAGGAGAAGGTGGAAGCCTGGAACGACATGGTCCGGCGCTTCCTGAAGGGCCGCGTCACGTTGCGCCGCGCGCTGGTGCTGATCGATGCCCGCCACGGCCTGAAGCCGAACGACGACGAGATCATGACGATGCTCGATCAGGCGGCGGTACCCTACGTCGTGGTGCTGACCAAGGCCGACAAGGTGAGGTCGCAGGACCTCGCCGCGGTCACCAAGCGCACCGAACTGGGCCTCAAGAAGCACCCCGCCGCCTTCCCGGAGGTGCACATCACCAGCTCCGAAAAGGGCCTGGGCATCGCGGAGCTGCGCGCCAGCCTCGCCTCGCTCGCCGCAGACTGAGCCGGGAATGCCCTTTACCCTGACGCCGGCGCTGCTGTTCCTGGCCCAGGCGATCCTTCTGATCGCCGGGCCGTTCCTGCTGTGGCGGCTGGCTGGGTTGAAGCATTTCGCCCCGATGGTGGTCATCCAGATCCTGTTCGGGATCGCGCTTGGCCCCTCCGTGCTGGGCCATATGGCCCCGGACTTCTGGCGGACGCTGTTCGCCCCGGCCTCGCTGGCGCCGCTGTCCGGGCTGGCGCTGCTGGCGGTCGTCTTCTTCGCCTTCCTGACCGGCCTGCACCTGGACGTCGCCGAGTTCCGCGGCCGCGGCCGCGGCTTCGTCGGCGTCAGCCTGTCCAGCATGCTGGTCCCGACCGCGATGGGCGGCGCGCTCGGCCTGTGGATTGTCGATGCCTTCCCGGCCATGGCCGGACCGAAGGCCGAGCCCTGGCTGTTCGCCTCGGGCTTCGGCATCTGCGTGGGCGTGACCGCCCTGCCCGTCCTGGGCGCCATCCTGCGCGAAATGGGCCTGCTGGAACGGCGGGTGGGCCGGCTGGCGCTGGGCTACGCGGCGGTGAACGATGCGATGCTGTGGGTGCTGATCACCGGCGTGCTGGCCTGGGCGGCCGGCGGCAGCGGCGGGCTCGGCAGCATCGCGCAGGTCGCCCTGCTGGGCTTCGCCTATCTGGGCGCGACGGAACTCCTCGCCCGGCCGGTCCTGGACCGGCTGCTGGACCGCGTCGCCCCGAACGGCCGGATCGGCGACACCGCCGTCGTCGTCACCTGTGCCGCCCTGCTGGGCTCCGCCGCGGTGACGGAGCTGATCGGGCTGCACTACATCCTGGGCGCCTTCGTCGCCGGCACGGCTATGCCGCGCCGTCTGGCCGCCGCCGTGCTGGACCGGCTGGAGCATTTCGCCACGCTGATCTTGCTGCCCTTCTTCTTCACCCTGACCGGGCTAAAGGTGAACCTGGACCTCGCCGCCTCGGCGCAATGGTGGGTTTTCGCGCTGGCCACCGTCACGACGCTGGTCGGCAAGACGCTGGGCACCGCCTTGCCCGCCCGCATGGCCGGCGAAAGCTGGCCCGACGCGTGGCAGCTCGGCACGCTGATGCCCTGCAAGGGGCTGATGGAGGTCATCGTGCTGACCATCCTGCTGGAAGCCGGGGTGCTGTCGGGCGCCTGCTTCTCGGCGCTGGTGCTGATGGCCGTCACGGCCACCGCGCTGACCCAGCCGATGACCCGGCTGGCGGGGCGTTTCGCGCGCCCCCTGCCCGCCTGACCGGCGGCAATCCCCACGCCGCTGCCCCGTTCACTTCCTCAACTTTATAGAGAAGCGAGCACCAACACGCCGGTTCCGACCCGCGTGAGCGCATGACCATGGAGCGACCAACGGTCGCACTAGACTGTCCTTAGTCACACACAAGCTAATTGATCCGCATCAAAGCAGTCCTGGAGTAATCCAGACTACGAGCAGGCCATCCAGCTTCAAACAAGGCAACCTGAAACTGGGTTAGTGTCTATATAATAACGTGGATCAAACAGCAATCTGTTTGGAAAGTGGTCATGCGCAACCTCACCATTCGAACCAAGCTCCTGGCGGCTTTTGCCGTACTCTCTGCCTTTCTGATCGGCCAGGGAATATTCGCCATCGACCGCGTCGCCCAGGTCAAAAACATATCGACCGAAATGGAAGAGAACTGGCTGCCGAGCACGCGGCTGACCGGGGCCATCAACATCGCGACGGGTGATTTCCGCATCGCCGAAGGCACGCACATCCTGTCGACCACCGACGACGAGATGGCCAAGGCCGAACGGGAGATGGCACGGATTTCCGAACAGATCCGGGACCTGGAGACGAAGTACGAACCGTTGATCTTCACACCGGATGAGCGAACCAACTACCAGGAGTACAAGCGCGCCTGGGCCGACTACGTGGCGGCCAACAAGGAGGTGATCGGCCTGTCGCGGCAGAACCGGAACGCCGACGCCACGACGATCTTCAAAGGACGCTCGCTCGCCGCCTACGACAAGGTCGGCTCCGCGCTCGACCGACTGTCGGAGATCAACGTCACGGACGGCGTGGCTGCCAGCAAGCAGGGCAACGAGGACTACAGCAGCGCGCGCATGATGATGATCTCCGCGACGGCGGCCGGCGCCCTGTTCGCGGCTCTGGCGTGCTGGGCCATCATCATTGGCGTCTCCGGGCCGATCCGCGGCATGACCGACGCCATGCGCCGGATCGCCGGCGGCGACACGGCGACCCAGGTTCCGGCCCTGGACCGTGGAGACGAGGTTGGCGCCATGGCCAAGGCCCTGGCCGTCTTCAAGGACAGCCTGATCGAAGCCGAACGCCTGCGGGCGGACCAGGAGGCTCTGAAGACAAGGAACGAGGCCGAACGGAAGCGCATGATGAACGAACTGGCCGACCAGTTTGAAGCCAGCGTCAAGGAGGTCGTCCAGGCCGTGTCCGCATCGGCCAGCCAGTTGCAGTCCAACGCCGAAACCATGTCGGCGACGGCGGAGGAAACGGCGCGCCAGTCCACGGCCGTGGCGGCGGCCACCGAGCAGGCTTCGGCCAACGTTCAGACGGTGGCGGCGGCCTCGGACCAGCTGAGCAGCTCCATCGGCGAGATCAGCCGTCAGGTGACCGACTCCTCGCGCATCTCCAAGGGCGCCGTGGTCGAGGCGGAGCGCACCAACCAGTCCGTTGAAGGTCTTGCGACCGCCGCCCAGCGTATCGGCGACGTGGTCAGCCTGATTCAGAACATCGCCAGCCAGACCAACCTGCTGGCGCTGAACGCCACCATCGAGGCCGCGCGGGCCGGTGAGGCCGGCAAGGGATTCGCCGTGGTCGCCAGCGAGGTCAAGCAGCTGGCCAACCAGACCGCCAAGGCGACCGAGGACATTTCCAGCCAGATCGCCGAAATCCAGTCCCAGACGGACGGCGCGGTCGAAGCCATCCGCAGCATCGGCCAGACCATCGCCCAGGTGAACGAAATTTCCGCCACCATTTCCGCCGCGGTGGAGGAGCAGAGCGTCGCGACCAAAGAGATCGGCAGCAACGTCCAGCAGGCCGCGCACAGCACCCGCGAGGTGTCCGACAACATCATGGGTGTCAGCAAGGCCGCCGAGGAGGCTGGAGCGGCGTCGAGCCAAGTCCTCTCCGCAGCCAGCCAGCTGTCCCGCGAAGCCGACCGCCTGCGCGCGGAAGTGGAGACCTTCATCACCCGCGTCCGGGCGGCCTGATTTTCCGGATCAACGGATTCTCGCAGGCGACAGGCCTTGTCGTTCAGGCCCGAGCCTGCGTCAATCCCGGGCCGGAAGCCCGTCCTTAT
This sequence comes from Pseudomonadota bacterium, assembly GCA_023413605.1. Taxonomy (GTDB): domain Bacteria; phylum Pseudomonadota; class Alphaproteobacteria; order Azospirillales; family Azospirillaceae; genus Azospirillum. The sequence goes on along the minus strand of JAEZPL010000230.1, from coordinate 4,445 downwards.
GCAGGTCGTCCGGCTTGCGCGGATTCGTTTCCCCCTTGCCCTGTTCGATCTTGCGCGCGTTCTCCTCCAATTCGGCCTTATGCGCCTCGGTGAAGGGGTTGCGCGGGGTCGGCATGATGCGGTCGTTCATGGTGCTGTCCCGTTCCATCCTTCCCGTACGAACCGACCAGCCCGCGGACGGTTCCCGGGCTGAAAAGCACCGCTGAAAAAGCCCACTAGGCACCCCCCGTGCTTTCCGTTAAAGAGTCGGCCCAGGTCCACCCGATTGTGTCCACCCCGACGAACGGCAATCCCGTGCAGAACACAACCCGCGACGAGTGGCTCGCCAAGGCCCGCACCCTGTCCGAAGCCCTGCCCTACATGCGCCGCTACGCCGGGCGCACCTTCGTCATCAAGTACGGCGGCCATGCCATGGGTGACGACAGCCTGGCGGAAAAGTTCGCCCGCGACATCGTCCTGCTGAAGCAGGTGGGCATCAACCCGGTGGTCGTGCACGGCGGCGGCCCGCAGATCGGCCAGATGCTGCAGCGGCTGGCGATCAAGTCCAGCTTCATCGACGGCCTGCGCGTCACCGACAAGGAGACGGTCGAGGTGGTCGAGATGGTGCTGGCCGGCTCCATCAACAAGCAGATCGTCGCCGCCATCAACAACGCGGGCGGTCGCGCGGTCGGCCTGTCGGGCAAGGACGGCAGCCTGATCACCGCGCGCAAGCTGCGCCGCACCCAGCGCGATCCGGACAGCAACATCGAGAAGGTGCTGGACCTGGGCTTCGTGGGCGAACCGTATCAGGTGAACCCCCAGATCATCACCTCGCTGGCCCAGTCGGACATCATCCCGGTCATCGCCCCCATCGGCTTCGACCGCCAGGGCGACACCTACAACATCAACGCCGACACCGCGGCGGGCGCCGTCGCCTCGGCGCTGGGCGCCACGCGCTTCTTCCTGCTGACCGACGTGGCGGGCGTGCTGGACAAGGACAAGCAGCTCGTTCCGAAGATGTCGCTCGACCAGGCGCGCGCGGCGATTGCCGACGGCACCGCCACCGGCGGCATGATCCCGAAGATCGAAACCTGCATCGACGCCGTCGAGCAGGGTGTGGACGCCGCCGTCATCCTGGACGGCCGGGTGCCCCACGCGCTGCTGCTGGAGATCTTCACGGAGGGCGGGGCCGGCACGCTGATCGGCCGCGAGTAACGCCTGAAAACGCGGGGGGACGCCCGCATGTCCGACGTCCGCAAGGAACTGCTCCGCCGGATGAAGGCCATCCGCGAACAGATGGACCCGAAGCTGCTGGAACGCGCCAAGCTGTCGGTCTTCGGCAAGGTCCCCTTCGACCGCGAGTCCGCCAAGGAAGCCGTCGGGCATTTCCTGGATTCCAAAAAGGACGGCGGCGCCTTCCGTCGCAAGCTCGAAGCGGAACTGGGCAAGGAAGGCACCACCCTCGACCTGACGGACGAGGCGAAGAAGCCGGCAGCCGCGGAGCCGGCGCCCCCCCCGAAGCCACGCCGCATCGGCCGCATCGTCTGACGGTCGGCATGCTGCATGTCTTCGCCAACGACGGCGGCACTCTGCGCTGGGCCAAGGAGGCCGAGGAGGGCCAAGGGCCTTTGCCGGCGGAGGTCGTCTGGCTCGACCTGCTGAACCCCACCGCCGAGGAACAGGCCCGCGCCGAGGCGCTGATGGGCACCAAGCTGCCGACGCGCGAGCAGATGGCCGAGATCGAGGAGTCCAGCCGCCTGCGCATCACGCCCGGCGCCGTGCACATGACGGTGATGGCCCTGGTGTGGGCCGACACCGACCAGCCCAGCATCGTTCCGGTCAGCTTCGTGCTGGCGGGCGGACGGCTGGCCACCATCCACCCCATCGACCCGCAGCCCTTTCTGGCCTTCCGCCGCCGCGTGACCCACAGCGGCTGCCCCATCGCCAAGGGCGGCGAATCCGTGCTGGCCGCCTTGGTGGAGGCGGTGGTGGAACGCACGGCCGGCGTGCTGCGGCGCGTCGGTCTGGAACTGGACGCCATGGGCAGCCGCGCCGTTCGGGGCCGCGCCCTGCCCGTGAAGGGCGAGAATCGCGACGACACGCGCACGCTGAGGCGCATCGGCCACAGCGGCCATCTGATCGCCAAGGCGCATGTCAGCCTGTCGAGCCTGAACCGGATGCTGACCTTCCTGGCCCGGGGCGAGGGCTGGACACCGGCCAAACCGACCCGGCGCTGGGCGCGGGCGGCCTTGCAGGATGTCACCGGGCTGGACCAGTACGCGCGTTACCTGTCGGGAAAGGTCAGCCTGCTGCTCGATACAACGCTGGGCCGGATCAACGTGGAGCAGAACGAGATCGTGAAGATCGTCTCGATCCTGACCGTCGCGCTGTTCCCACCGACCCTGGTCGCCACCGTATATGGCATGAACTTCGCCAACATGCCGGAAAAGGGCTGGCCATGGGGCTATCCCCTGGCGATCCTGCTGATGATCCTGTCCGCCGTGCTGCCGATGCTGTTCTTCCGGCTCCGCCGCTGGCTGTGAACGGACCTCAAGGCGTTCCGACCAGCATGCGGAAAGGAATGTGCAGGTAGGCGCCGGCCGTGTTCACGCCGGGATTCTTCCGCGTGATGCCGCCGTTGGAGATGTGCGACAGGAAGGCCGATACGCGCGTCCGATTGTCGAATTCATAGCCCAGCTCGATCATGCTGCGGAACTCCAAGCCCGCCCCGAGATTCTTGCTGCCGCCGCGCCGCCAGAGGCCGGCGCCGAAGCTGGGCGTGACGACGACCGGCCCAAACTGGACATCGGCCAGAATGCCCCCAGCGCCGTAGAGCATGCCGTCGGTGGTCGTTTCGAAGCCCACCCAGGGTTGAAACCTGACGTAGGGTTCGGTGAAAGACAGCAGCGAGTGGCCGAAGCGGTATTCCAGACGAAAGTCGCCCGACCGGTTGCGCGGGGTGTCCGTCGAGGGCTGAAACACCACGGAGTCGTACGCCCCGATGCCCACGCTGATCAGATCGGGAGACGACTCCGCCCGCACGCTGCCTGCGAACTGGAATGCCGACAATAAGACGCCGAGGGCAACCACGCGCAGGGCGTTCCGGAACACGCGCATGCTTCCTCCCGATTTCACCTGCGGCTGAACATTGACCTTCAACGCTGTCCGCAGAATAGAACCGAAAGGATTAGTTCTTATACGCTGTGTCAGGACGCCCGCGACTCGGCTGCCGATGCTTCGCCGCGGATATCCAACAGCTTCTCGCGCGTTTCCGAGAATTTCGACCGCACTTCAAGCCCTTCCTTAAGGATCTTGGCGATCGCAAAGACGAACAGGCCGTGGGCGGTGGAGATTTCCGTGCCGATCATGTCTTCCAGCATGGTGTCGAACAGTTCCAACACCGCGGTCAGCAGCAGGAATGCGGAAATCGCCATTTGGGCGAGGGTCGGCCAGCGGGAAAGCAGCATGCGGGTTCTCCGGACACCAGGGCATAAATCCAAGCAGAGATTCCGCCCGAAACTACCCGCATCGCGAGAAAATCACAACGCTCCCCGCCAAAAAGAAGAGGCTTTCCTCCGCCGTCGTTACCGAATGGCGAGAACAATCGCCCAGCCCAGCACCACGAGATTAACCGTGAAGGTCATCGCCATGCCCGGCGCGCGGGCGTAGGGGTGGACCAGATAGCCGGCCCAGAACAGCACCCGCCCCAGCACGAACAGCGCCGTCGCCAACACCGCCACGCCCAGCCCGGGCAGCGGAACCTGCGCCACAAACCCGGCCAGCGCCGGCAGGAAGATCAGCGTCTGCTCCACCGTGTTGCTCAGCACGCGCTGGCTGATGCGGTGAAGCCGCGATTCCGGATCGTCGATGGGGTTGAGCGCGACCGAACGGGCGCGGGCGGCCATCACGCCCGCGACGGCCGCGAACAAGACCAAGGCCGGCCAGATGGAAAGGCGGGCCCAGAAGGCCATGCGCGCGCCGGGGTTGGCAATGCCGTCCGGCGGTGCGACCAGCGGGGACAGAAGCCACAGGACCAGCAGCGTGACCGCCACGGCCGACAGGTTGACGATGGCCGCCAGACGCAGAAGACGGGACTTCGTGCCGGCGGCCATGGCGCCTTACCCCAGGCCCTTCTGGCCCATGTCGAGGAACTTCTGGCGGCGCTGGGCGCGGAGCGCCGCACCGTCCAGCCCATCCAACTCGGCCAGCGACTCCTCGATGGCGTCGCCCAGGGCCTTCACCGTCTCCGCCGCGTCGCGGTGGGCGCCGCCGATGGGCTCGCTCACCACCCGGTCGATGACGCCGAGTTCCTTGAGGTCCTGGCTGATGAGGCGCAGCGCGATCGCCGCCTCGCCAGCCATGTCGGGATTGCGCCACAGGATCGACGCGCAGCCCTCCGGCGAGATGACGGAGTAGATGGCGTGCTCCAGCATCAGCACCCGGTCGGCGGTCGCGATGGCGATGGC
>JAEZPL010000591.1 GCA_023413605.1 Pseudomonadota bacterium | reverse complement strand
AGATTTACGCATCACTGTGACCGCGGGCGAGGATCGGCTTACGACGATCGGCCGGCGGTTTCGGATGCGGGTTGGCCTGGCGCTGGAGGACTGAAGACATGTTCGTGATGATCGGCTTCGGCGTCGTGATTTTCAGTGTGTTCGGGGGCTATGTCCTTGGCGGCGGCCACATGGGCGTGCTGTGGATGCCCTTCGAGTTCCTGATCATCCTGGGGTCGGCTGCCGGCGCGTTTCTGATCGCCAATCCCAAAAGCGTCGTCACCCACACCGGCAAGGAAATCGGTCACCTGTTCAAGGGGCCGAAATACAAGAAGGACGATTTCCTCGAACTGCTGACGATGATGTATCAGGTCTTCAAGATCGCGAAGACCAAGGGCCTGCTCGCCCTCGAACAGCACATCGAAAAGCCCGAGGATTCACCGCTTTTCCAGCAGTTCCCGAAGTTCTACGGCGATCACCACGCCATCGCGTTCCTCTGCACCTACCTCCGCCTGATGTCGCTCGGCGCCGACAATCCGCACGAACTCGTCGATCTGATGGACGAAGACATCGAGACCATGCATCACGAGCATGTGCGCGTCGCCGATGCCATCCAGGCCGTCGCGGATGCCGTGCCGGCGCTGGGCATCGTCGCCGCGGTGCTGGGCGTGATTCACACCATGGGTTCGATCACCGAGCCGCCGGAGGTGTTGGGCAAGCTGATCGGTGGCGCGCTCGTCGGCACGTTCACGGGCATTCTCGTGGCCTACGGCTTCCTGGCGCCAATCGCCAGCGGCCTCAAGAACATCTATCACGCCGAAGGCAAATACTATCAGGCGATGAAGACCGGCCTGATCGCCCATCTGTCCGGCTACGCACCGGCCATCTCGGTCGAATATTCACGAAACGTGCTGGAACCGGAATATCGACCATCCTTCGCCCAGGTCGAAGAAGCCACGGCCGCGTTGCCGCCAGCCTAACCCGGTTTCCGACCCATGCAGTCCGAAAGCCCGGTCGCCATCCAGTGGAACGAAGGAACGATGGGCGCGTGGACGGCGCTTTTCGCCCGCGTGCTGCGTTCCACCCTGCCGCAGGTCTTTGGCTACGCCCAAGCCATGGGAAAGACCCATGGCTTCGTGCCGCGGCTGGGCGTGATCAGCAGGGGAGGGGAAGCCATCGGCCTCGTTCAGTTGCTGGAACGCCGCCAACTCCGGATCTTTCGGCAAGTCCAGATGCACCGCGGCCCTCTGTGGCTGGATGGGGTCGAGCCCGACGCGGAGACGTTGGAGGCAACCTTCCGTCTGTTGCGCCGCGCCTGTCCCGACAATCCGCTCAGCCGAGCCAGCCTGCTGCCCGAACTCGCGGCCAGCCCGGAGACGGAAGCGATGCTGGCTCGCTGCGGCTTCCGCCGCTTCGGTCCGGGGTACCGCACGGTATGGCTCGACCTGACACAGGGCGAGGAAGCCTTGCGCGCGGCCATGGCCCGCGATTGGCGGCAGCGGTTGAAGGGGGCGGAAAAGGCCGGGCTCGTCATCGACCTGGATTGGGAGGCGAAGAACCTTCCCTGGCTGATGAAGCAGGAACACGAACAGGCCCTCACCAAGCAGTTTCGCCCGATGACCGGACCGCTGGCGGTGCGCATCCGCAACGCGCTTGTGAAGGGTGACGGCGTGCTGCTGGCCGCGGCGTTGGAAAGTAAGTCGCGCGATGCCAAGCCGGTGGCGAGTGGCTTGTTCTACGTCCACGGCACTTCGGCCACCTACCAGGTCGGCTGGGCCAACGAGGCTGGGCGGAAGAGCGGAGCCATGCGGTTGGTGCTGTGGCGAGCCGCCCTCGCGTTGAAGGCTCGCGGTGTGGCGTGGCTCGACCTCGGGGGCATCAACCCGGAAAACGCTCCGGGCGTGACCGAATTCAAGCTCGGCACGGGCGGGCAGACGGTGGAATCCGTCGGCCTCTACCGGTAACCGATTCTCACCGGTTGAATCGTGATGATGCTTGCACCATCCTGGCGGCGGCAAAGGAGGCGACTATGGCCGATAACGACATTATGAAGCCGGAAGACGCGCAAGTGGCCATCGCCAAGGCGTCCCAGCAGCGGCCAAAGGTTCAGCTGATGCGCGACAAGCTGCGGCAGTTGGCCGCGGACGAGGAAAAGGGGCTGCCGATCCTGGCCTCAGCCATCCGCAACCTCCTTCACCAGGAATAGGGCGCCGCCTTTGACATGCACCCGGCGGCGGCAACTCAGCAGGTCGTCGCCTTGGTGCAACTCTTGTCGTCGTGCGAACCCGGAGTGCGGGCGAGCTGAAGGCCGCTGCGCGCGTTCTCGAAGGACTTCTCCAGCGACCGGACTGTCTGTTCGAACGCCTGCAACTCGCGCCCTTCCAGCTTTTCGCCGGTGGGCAGATCGACACTCTTCGGGTTTACCTGCTGGCCGGCCTTCAGCACCTCATAGTGCAGGTGCGGACCTGTGGACCGGCCGGTCGTGCCGACATATCCGATGACGTCGCCCTGATCCACGCGCGCTCCGCGCTTCGTGCCCTTGGCGATGCGGCTCAAATGCGCGTAAGCCGTTGAGACCTGCGTGTTGTGGCGGATGCGGATGTAGTTGCCGTAGCCGCCGCGCGGCCCAACCTCTTCCACCACACCGCTGCCGGCGGCAAAGATCGGCGTGCCCGTCGGAGCACCGAAATCCATGCCTTTGTGCATCTTGCTGAAGCCCAGGATCGGGTGGTGCCGCATCCCGAAGCCCGAGGTGATCTTGGCGCCGTCGATGGGCGTGCGCAGCAGGGCGCGGCGGATGCTCTCGCCATCGCGATTGTAGTAATCGAAGCGTCCGTCGCGGGTCTTGTGCCGGAAGATAGGGAATTCCTTGCCGCTCAGCACCAGCGCGGCGTACAGCACGTCCCCCTCGCCGGCAACCTTGCCGTCCGTGGTCACCAGCCGCTCATAGAGGACCTCGAACCGGTCTCCGGGCTGAAGATCGCGCTGGAAGTCGACGTCGTAGGAATAGTTCTTGATCAGCGCCATCATCACCGAAACCGGGACGTTGGCGGCATTCCCCGCTTCGAACAGGCTGGACCGGATGATGCCCTGTGCCGCCACCGGTTGACGGGTCACGGTCTTTTCCACCTCGCTGGAGGTGAAGTCACCGTCGCCCTTGCGCGCGACCGAGACGGATCGAACCACGTCTGGAATGAACTCCAATCCGACGAAGCGCTTGGACCCGCCGCGGCGCGGCTCGAAAAGCACCGTCACCTGCTGTCCGACCTGGAGCTTGCGCGGATCATACACCTTGCGCAGGGCGGCAATGGCGTTCGTCGCCTCGTCCGCCGGTACCTTGGCGCCGGTCAGCATGTCCATCAGGGTGTCGCCGGCAGCAACCGACAGAACCTGCCGGTTTGCGGACGCCGGCCTGTCCTCGTCGTCGCTCTGGTCCTTCACAGCCCGTTCCTGCTCGGCTATCCGGCCACCGGCCGCGAGCGCGGACTGAGGAAGTGTCTGGGAGAGGAGCCCTGCCAGTGAAACGGCAAACAGGGCGAGCGTGGGAAGGCTGCCAAGCCTCGAACGCACCGTCATCCTCCTATAGTTCCTCACCCAAATCGCACGTTTATCGTGAAGCCGGACACTTATCCGTCCGTGCTACGACATTGTGTGAACGACCATGCGCGCCATTATTGTCACTGTCAACCACAAAGGGCCGATTGGATGAGGCGGTTAGGTCGAGTTCCATCTTAAGGCTTCTGCCACCTTCGTTTGGGG
>JAEZPL010000571.1 GCA_023413605.1 Pseudomonadota bacterium | reverse complement strand
ATCTTCTCCTTGTCCCACAGTTGCTCCGCCGCCTCGTCCAGCGGGCCGATGTAGTTGTTGCAGTAGTGAAAATAGTCGCGGACCTCCTCATAGGGAAATTGCGGTCCGGCGAAGGCGTCGCCCTGTTCCTGGTTCGACAGGCTGTCGGCCAGCGACTGCACCCGCTCGTGCAGTTTTTGGTATGCCTGATGCAGGCTGAGGACCCGGCGCGCCAGTTCGGGGCTGGATCCCACCGCGCTGCGCAGTTCCGCGTTGGTCAACGGCGCGCCGGCGAACAGCGGGTCGGCCAGCGCCTCGCGCAGGTCGGCGACCAGCCGGCTGTCCTCGTCCTCCACGAAGTTGGACAGGTCCACCTCGAACACCGCGGAGATCTTCAGCAGCACGGGCAGGGTCAGCGGGCGCTGGTTGTTTTCCAGCTGGTTCAGATAGCTGGGCGACAGGTCCAGCGTCTTGGCGAGCGCCGCCTGGGTCAGTCCGCGCTGTTCCCGCAGGCGGCGGAGCTTGTAGCCGAGATAGAGCTTCTGCATCGGACCTTTGTACCAATCAGGGCTATGCCAAAGGGTATATTCGCAATCTTGGCAAACTATGCCCTGTGTTTGCAAATATGTTCGCAACTTCGCACATTTTTCCCCGCCGGCCAATTGCCCTCTTGTGAATCTTGTGAATAATCCAGGCATTCCGGCGTGGGGCCAGCGTCGCAAGCTCCGCATCCCCCGCCGCACGTCACAGTGGGAAACGCCTGATGCAAGAAATTCTGGCCAAGTTGGAGTCCATGCGCGCCGGTGCGCGCCTGGGTGGCGGTGAAAAGCGCATCGCGTCCCAGCATGCCAAGGGCAAGCTGACCGCGCGCGAACGCATCGAACTGTTCCTCGACGAGGGCTCGTTCGAAGAGTTCGACATGTTCGTTCAGCACCGCTGCAACGACTTCGGCATGGAAGGCCAGAAAGTTCCCGGCGACGGCGTGGTGACCGGCCACGGCACGGTCAACGGCCGCCTCGTCTTCGTCTTCAGCCAGGATTTCACCGTCTTCGGCGGTTCGCTGTCGGAAGCGCACGCGGAGAAGATCTGCAAGATCATGGACCAGGCCATGAAGGTCGGGGCTCCCGTGATCGGCCTGAACGATTCGGGCGGTGCGCGCATCCAGGAAGGCGTGGCCTCGCTCGGCGGCTACGCCGAGGTGTTCCAGCGCAACGTCAACGCGTCGGGCGTTATCCCGCAGATCTCCCTGATCATGGGGCCGTGCGCGGGTGGTGCCGTGTATTCGCCGGCCATGACGGACTTCATCTTCATGGTGAAGGACAGCTCCTACATGTTCGTGACCGGCCCGGACGTGGTGAAGACCGTCACGCACGAGGTCGTCACGGCGGAAGAACTGGGCGGTGCGGTCACGCATTCCAGCAAGTCCGGCGTCGCCGACATGGCCTTCGAGAACGATGTTGAGGCGCTGCTGCAACTGCGCCGCTTCGTCGACTTCCTGCCGGCCTCCAACCGCGAACGTGCGCCGGAGCGTCCCTGCGTCGACCCGATCGATCGTGACGACCTGTCGCTGGACACGCTGGTTCCGGAGAACCCGAACAAGCCCTACGACATGAAGGAGCTGATCCTGAAGACGGTCGACGAGGGCGACTTCTTCGAGCTTCAGCCCGACTATGCCAAGAACATCATCATCGGCTTCGGCCGCATGAACGGCAGCACGGTCGGCATCGTCGCCAACCAGCCGATGGTGCTGGCCGGCTGCCTGGACATCGACAGCTCCAAGAAGGCCGCGCGCTTCGTGCGATTCTGCGACGCCTTCGAAATTCCGATCCTGACCTTCGTCGACGTGCCCGGCTTCATGCCCGGCACCAGCCAGGAATACGGCGGCATCATCAAGCACGGCGCGAAGCTGCTGTTCGCCTACGCCGAGGCGACCGTGCCGAAGATCACCGTCACCACCCGCAAGGCCTATGGCGGCGCCTACGACGTGATGTCGTCCAAGCATCTGCGCGGCGACATCAACTACGCCTGGCCGACCGCGGAGATCGCGGTGATGGGGCCGAAGGGTGCGGTGGAGATCATCTTCCGGTCCGACATCGGCGACGCCGCCAAGATCGAGGCGCGCACCGAGGAATACCGGCAGAAGTTCGCCAATCCGTTCGTGGCGGCGTCGCGCGGCTACATCGACGACGTCATCATGCCGCACGGCACCCGCCGCCGCGTCATCAAGGCGCTGTCCATGCTGAAGAACAAGCAGCTCCAGAATCCCTGGCGCAAGCACGACAACATTCCGCTCTGAGGGCACGCCGTCATGTTCGATAAGATCCTCATCGCGAACCGCGGCGAAATCGCCTGCCGCGTCATCCGCACGGCGCGCCGCATGGGCATCAAGACGGTCGCCGTCTATTCCGATGCCGACAAGAACGCCCTGCATGTCGAGATGGCCGACGAGGCCGTCCACATCGGCGCCGCCCCGTCGGCGCAGAGCTACCTGCTGATCGACCGCATCGTCGACGCCTGCAAGAAGACCGGCGCTCAGGCCGTCCATCCCGGCTACGGCTTCCTGTCGGAAAAGCGCGAATTCCAGGAGGCTTTGGCCGCCGCCGGCGTCGCCTTCATCGGCCCCGACGCCCACGCCATCCAGGCGATGGGCGACAAGATCGAGTCGAAGAAGCTGGCCAAGGCCGCCGGCGTCAGCACCGTGCCTGGTTATCTGGGTGTGATCGCCGATGACAACGAGGCGGTCTCCATCGCCCGCGACATCGGCTATCCGGTGATGATCAAGGCCTCGGCCGGCGGTGGCGGCAAGGGCATGCGCGTGGCCTGGAACGACGAGGAGGCTCGCGAAGGCTTCCGCTCCGCCCAGAACGAGGCACGGTCCAGCTTCGCCGACGACCGCGTGTTCGTCGAGAAGTACATCCAGCAGCCGCGCCACATCGAGATCCAGGTGCTGGCGGACGGGCAGGGCACGGCCCTGTACCTGGGCGAGCGTGAATGCTCGATCCAGCGCCGCCACCAGAAGGTCATCGAGGAGGCGCCGTCGCCCTTCCTCGACGCCGCCACCCGCAAGGCGATGGGCGAGCAGGCCGTGGCACTGGCCCGCGCCGTGGACTACAAGTCCGCCGGCACGGTCGAGTTCATCGTGGACGCGGAGCGCAACTTCTATTTCCTGGAGATGAACACCCGCCTCCAGGTGGAGCATCCCGTCACCGAGTTGATCACCGGCCTGGATCTCGTGGAGCTGATGATCCGCGTCGCGGCGGGCGAGAAGCTGCCCCTGCGCCAGGAGGACATCCGCCTGCACGGCTGGGCCATCGAGTCCCGCGTGTACGCCGAGGATCCGTTCCGCAACTTCCTGCCCTCGACCGGCCGCCTGACCCACTATCGTCCGCCGGTGGAGGACCCGCACGTCCGCGTCGACACCGGCGTGTACGAGGGCGGCGAGATCTCCATGTTCTACGACCCCATGATCGCCAAGCTGTGCAGCTGGGGTTCCACGCGTGACGCCGCCATCGCCCGCATGCGCGAGGCGCTGGACCAGTATTACATCCGCGGCGTCAGCCACAACATTCCGTTCCTTGCCTCCCTGATGGCCAACCAGCGCTTCGTCGAAGGCCGGCTGACCACCAACTTCATCGCCGAGGAATACCCGAACGGCTTCCACGCCTCCGACCTGCCGCCGGAGGATCCGGCGATCCTGATCGCCGTGGCCGCCGTGATCCATCGCTGCCTGAACGACCGCGACATCCTGATCTCCGGCAAGATGCCGGGCAACAAGGTCCGGGTGCGCGACGACTGGGTTGTCGTGATGGACGGCAAGCAGCATCCGGTGCACATCCATCCGGCCGATGGCAGCCCGCAGCGCATCGGCTACACCGTCGACATCAACGGCAAGCACCACGCGGTCTGGAGCGACTGGACCCTGGGCGAGCCGCTGTTCCGCGGCACCGTGAACGGGGAGCATGTCTGCATCCAGGTCGACCGCGTGGGCGTGGGCTATCGCCTGTTCCACGCCGGTGCCCAGGCGGTGGTGAAGGTGCTGACCCCGAAGGCGGCGAAGTTCGACGCGCTGATGCCGGTGAAGGCGCCGCCGGACATGTCCAAGTTCCTGCTGTCACCGATGCCCGGCCTGCTCGTCTCGGTCGTCGTGGCCGAGGGGCAGGAGGTCAAGGCCGGCGAGGTGCTGGCCGTGGTCGAGGCGATGAAGATGGAAAACATTCTGCGCGCGGCGCAGGATGGCGTGGTGTCCAAGGTGCACGCGACGCCGGGTTCCAGCCTGGCGGTCGATCAGAAGATCCTGGAGTTCGCATGAGCCATCGGCGGCCTACTGCCGCGGGCTCCGATAAAATGGGAAAGGTGAAGTGACGATGGCTTACGGAATCACGCTTTCGCAGCGTCCGGCCTCGCTGTTCGAGACAGTCGCCCCCAAGGGCGGCATGCTCGCCGCGGCGACGGCGGCGGTGCTGGGCAGCGCGCTGCTGGCCGTTTCGGCCAAGGTTCAGGTGCCGTTCTGGCCGGTGCCGATGACGATGCAGAGCATGGTCGTCATCCTGCTGGGCATGGCCTACGGCAGCCGCCTCGCCACGGCGACGGTTCTGCTGTACCTGCTGGAAGGCCTCGCCGGCCTGCCTGTGTTCGCCGGTCCGGCCGCCGGCCCGGCCTACATGGCCGGCCCGACCGCCGGTTACCTGCTGGGCTTCGTCCTGGCCGCCGGTGTCACCGGCTGGCTGGCCGAGCGCGGCTGGGACCGCACCCCGGTGAAGGCTCTGGGCGCCCTGGCCATCGGCCATGCCCTTCTGTTCGTGCCGGGCGTTGCGTGGATGGCCGTCCTGTTCGGCGGCGAGAAGGCGATCGCCCTGGGTCTGGCCCCGTTCTGGGCCGCCACCATCCTGAAGACCGCCCTGGGTGCCGCCATCATGCAGGCCGCCTGGAAGGTCGTCGCCCGCCGGTCGCAGGCGTAAAGAGTACGGGCCGTATTTGCCCCCACCCTGACCCTCCCTTGCGAAGCGGGGGAGGGAGGGACCCGCGCAGCGGGAGGGTGGGGGCAGTACCCCCGCCAGTCCATTGATCATTGCAAATAATTCAAATCACGCGGTGTCGAGGAGGCGTCCCATGAGCGATTTCCCGAAGAAGACCATGGCCGATTGGCAGACCCTGGCGGCCAAGGACCTCGGCGCCAATGGGACGCTCGACGATCTGGTCTGGAAAACTCCGGAAGGGCTGGACGTCAAGGCGCTCTACACCGCCGAGGATCTGGAAGGGCTGGAACTCGACAGCCTGCCGGGTTTCCCGCCCTTCACGCGCGGCCCCCGCGCGACGATGTACGCGGTGAAGCCCTGGACCATCCGGCAGTATGCCGGCTTCTCCACCGCCGAGGAGTCGAACGCCTTCTACAAGGCGAACCTGAAGGCCGGGCAGATGGGCCTGTCGGTCGCCTTCGACCTCGCCACCCACCGCGGTTACGACAGCGACCATCCGCGCGTCGTCGGTGACGTGGGCAAGGCCGGCGTCGCCATCGACAGCGTCGAGGACATGAAGATCCTCTTCGACGGCATCCCGCTCGACAAGATGTCGGTGTCGATGACGATGAACGGCGCCGTGCTGCCGATCCTCGCCGGCTACATCGTCGCGGCGGAGGAGCAGGGCGTCAGCCAGGACAAGCTGAGCGGCACCATCCAGAACGACATCCTCAAGGAGTTCATGGTCCGCAACACCTACATCTATC
>JAEZPL010000001.1 GCA_023413605.1 Pseudomonadota bacterium | reverse complement strand
GCGTGGCCGTGACAGCGGGGTCGGCGGGGGCGGCCGTCACGGCCGGCGGCGAGGCGGGCGGAGCGTCGGCCGTCGCGGCCGGAGCGGGCGCAGGAGCGGGTGCGGCAAGGGGCACGGGAGCCGGCGGCGTGGCGGTGGCGGCGGTCTTCGGCTCCAGCGTGCCGCCGGCCTCGACGAGGATCTGCTCCACCATCTTGCGGTCGAAGGTGCCGATCGGCTTGCCCTGGCGCAGCAGCTCGGCCAGCTTGCTGTCGGGATGCTCGGCAACGATGCGGTCCAGGTTGCCCAGCGCGCGGGTCGCAAGCCCCGCCTTCGCCGCCGGATCCTTCTCGCCGCGGGCCTTCGTGGTGAGGGTCATCGCCTCGGAGAACAGGGTCTGCGCCGGGTCTGCGCCCAGCGCCGGGAGGGCGCCGCCGATGGTGACGGCCACGAGGAACACCGCGGCGCCCCGGTTGAGCAATTCCTTGCGAAAATTCTTCATCGCGTTCTGTTCTCCGTGGTGTCGTCTCGTTCGCGAGCGTCGGTCAGTCGGCACGGCCGGTCGGCCGCAGCGGCGCCGCCGGATCGTTGGTGTCGTACCCGGCCGGTGCCGGGGGCGGCGGCTTGGCGATTGGCGTCGGCCGGGCCAAGGGCTCCGGTTTGGCCGCTGGCCTGGGGGATGTGGCCGCCGGGGCGGCCGATGTGGGCTGGCCGATGGATGCGGTGATCGGCGCGGCAGGCGGCGGAGTGCGCAGTTCCAGCGTGTCGGGCCCGCTCCGCTTCTCCTGATCGTGACGCACGGCGGCGGCCACCGCGGCGGGCAGCGGCGGCATCAGGCACAGCCGCGTGGCACCGCCGGGAGCGTCGAAGGGAACCGGCCGCATGCGCCCGACCCCTTCCGCCCAGCCCAGCCGTTCTTCCTCGGTCTGCGCCGGCTGCTGGCCTTTCAGGGGCGCGGCCCGGCACACGAGCCGGGTGTCGGCGAGGTAGGCGTCCAGCGCCGCCAGCACATGGTCGGTGTCGTGGATGTTGCCGCTCACCAGCAGGTCGGGGGCCAGCCCCTTGCCCGCGCAATGGTTGCCGGCCGGGTCGAGCAGCCGCGCTGTGGTGAGCAGCAGCGCTCCGCCTTCCGGCAGCGGGAAATGCTTCTGCACCAGGCATTTGCCGTAGGTCGGCTGGCCCACCGCGAAGCCGTGCCGCCAATGGGACAGGGCGCGGGCGAAGACCTCGGCGGCACTGGCCGTCTGCGGTCCGACCAGCAGGTAGACCGGTGAGGTCACGCGCTGGCCGGAGCGGCTGCGGAAGGCGGTTTCCTGCCCGGCGGCGTCGCGGGTCGCGGCGACGGGCACCGGCCGGCCGAGCACGAGCGACACCGCGTCGATGGCCTCCAGTAGATCGCCACCCTTGGCGTAGCGAAGGTCGAGCACCGGCAGGCCGGGCCGGGCCGCGGCCTTTTCCAGCGCGGCGCGCAGCGCCGGAACGGTGCGTCCGGCCTCGAACACGTGCAGGCGGATGATGGTTCGCCCACCGATGGTCAGCGTCTCGACGGGCGGAACCTCGAAGCTGCGCAGCGGCACGCGGCGGGTGGCGTGGCGGCCGGTCACGAGGTCGCGCACGGTCAGGTCCACCTCTCGCCGCCCGGCCAGCAGAGGGCGCACGTTCTCCACCTCGGCCGGCGCGGCGTGGCCGTCCACCGCCAGCAGCGTGGAGGGGCCGGCAATGCCCGCGGAGGCGGCGGGGCCGCCTTGGAACGGCACGAGCAGCAGGCCGTCCGGCGTATCGGTCACCAGCGCGCCGAGACCATGGTGGGCGCCGGAGGCCGCTCGCACCTCGTCGGGCGACAGAAAGCGGGAATAGGGATCGAGCGTGGCGAGATAGGCCTGCAAGGCGGCGGCGGACGCGCGCGGCACCTGGGCCGCCGCCGGACGTGCCAGATGGTTGGCCGCGACGACCAGCGCCGCCGACTCCACGTCGCCGGCCAGGGCCGGCAGGGAGCCGAGCAGCGCGGCAAACGACACGGCTGCGGCGATCCGGCGCCCCGCCCTCATCGCGGCACCGATCCCATGGCGGGGAGACGGCCGCATTGCTGGTTGATCAGTTGGGCGATCTGCCGATCCCAGGCCCCGGCGGCGGGCAGCACGCGCGACGGGTGGAAGTCCACCACGGCGCCCGGCATCTGGCGTCCGCCCCAATCGGCAAAGCCCACCGTACCGTAGCACACACGCCGGCGCGGCGTGCACCACCACTCGGACGGATCGACCCCTTCCGGCGCGTCCGGGTGGTGGCGCAGGCCCAGGCGGCGGTCCAGCCGGACGGGCACGAGGCCGCTCTGCCCGGCCGTGCCGGCGACGCGCTGGCCCTCGTAGACGACGGCCCAGTCGCCGGCGGCACCTTCGCAACGCAGCTCCTCCACGGCCAGCACGCGCCCGTCATCGGTCGTGTCGGGGGAGGACGAACCGGCCAGCGTCTGGCGCACCGCTTCGTCCAGAAGCGGTTCGTCACCGGGCAGGCCGGAATCGCGGCGGAACGACCGCACCGCCTCGCCCAGCCGCACGAGGTCCGGTGCATCGACCGCGCCGCCGTAGTAGCCGAGCCGCGCCATCTCCTCCGCCACCCAACGGCGGGTGGCGGTGTCGGCGTCGTTCAGGTGGACGGCGGGCTTGCCTGGCTCGTTCCACTGGATGCGGTTGCCCACGAGGCTGGTCGGCTGCCCGGCGGCGGTGCCGGACAGGCCGGCCGCCAGCGCCGCCAGAGCCGCGACCGTCCGGAGCGACGCCGCAAGCGGTGCCCGCATCACGGGCCCTTCAGCGCCGCAGCGATGTCGTCGCTGAGGGCGTTGCGCTGCTGGGTCAGGCGGTCGATCTCGCGCTGCAGTTCGGCCTCGTCCCCGCCACCGGCGGCGGCCCGCGCGCGGGCGTCGGCGATGCGGCGGTTGATGGAGTCGAGCTGCTGGGCCAGTTCCTTCTTGCGCTCGCCCTGCTCCGCGGTGGCGGCCTTCATGCCGTTGAGGCGGCGCAGGAGCGAAGCGTTCTCCTTGTCGAGCGAAGCCAGCCGGGTCTGCGCCTTGGCGCGTTCTCCGGCCGAGGCCGTGCGCTCGCCCTGAAGGCGGCCGCTCTCGGACTGGAGCTGCTGGGTCAGGCTTTGGGCCGAGGACAGAGCCTGCTTGCGCTCCTCGACCCGCTGCTCGTAGCAGCCGCTCATCAGGCCGGCGGCGCCGCCGATGAAGCCGCCCTGGCGCGGGTCGCACTGCTGCGGGTTGGACTGGCAGGCGGCGAGCGTGAGGAACGCGGCGCCGGCCAGGATGGTGCGTGCGGGCAGCGCGCGGCGATTGGTGGTCATGCGGAAGGGTCCTTGCCGGTGCGGGTTACAGGTACTGGCCCAGGGCGGCGCTCTGCGTGCCCATGTCGTTGACCATCTTCTGCAACTCGCCGATCTCGCCCTCCAGGGCGGCGACCTGGGCGCGCATGGTCTGGGAACGCGGGTTCGGGCCGGTGCCTTCGGCCTTGGCGAGGATCTCCTTCTGCACCTGAAGTTCCTTGTTCAGCTCGGTGACAAGCTGCTCGTTGGTCTTGCGGCGCTCGTCGAGCGAGGACTTCTGGGCCATCAACTGGTCCATCTTGACCTTGCCGGCCTTGGCCTGCGTGGTCAGGCGCTTGACCTCCTTCTGGTTCTGGGCGATCTCGGCGCGCATGGCCTTGTTGCGCTTGCCCAGCTCGCCGTTCAGCTCGCGGGTCTGGTTGATCTGGCCGTCGTAGAAGGCCTCGTCCGAGGCATAGGCGCCGCGGCGTTCGTCGATGACGGAGCCGGCGACGAGGCCGACGCCGCCGCCGATGGCCGCCCCGATCAGGGCGCCGCGCTGGCCGCCGACGATGGCGCCGATGAGGCCGCCGACCAGGGCGCCGCCGCCGGCCCCCTGGAGCTTGGCGTCGTGCTGGCCGCCGGTGGTGGTGCAGGCGCCCAGCAGGAGGGAGCCGATGACGACGGAGCAGGCAGACAGCTTGGCGGTGCGGTTCATGGGGGCTCTCCTTGAGCGCGTCGTTGGTTAGAGCTGGTTGAAGACGCTGGCTTCCTTGAAGCGCTGGATGATCGCTTCACGCCACGCGTCGAAATCGGCCTTCTGCGCGTCGAGCGCGGCCAGATGCTCGTTGAAGAGGTCGAAGGCGACCTTGTCGGCGACGCTGCCTTTTCCGGCGGCGATCTGCGCCTTGAAGCGGTCGGCGCTGGCGACGGCGAGCTGCTTGCCGCAGCTTCCGACCTCCCGCAGCTTGTCCTGGTACTTGGCGAAGTAATTGTTCGCGTCCGCGCGGTTGCTCGCGGCGCTCTTGATCACGTCGGCGATTTGTTGCTGGTCGCCGGCGCTGAGGTCGGTGCGCTTGGACCGCGCGGCGGCGAAACGCTCGTAGAACTCCGCCTGACGCACCGCGCGCCCGTACAGCGTGGCGAAGAACACGCCCTCGCCGAGGGCGCTGGTGCAGACCTCCTGGTTGCGCTGGTCGAGCTGGCGCGAAGCGACCTCCAGCGATTTCTTCAGCTCGGCCAGTTCCTGGCTCAGCTTGGAATCGGGGGCCTGGGCCACCGTGCTGGAGATGGCGTTCAGGCTGGTCTGGGCGTTCTGGAGCGAGCTGGACGCCTGCGCCGCGCCGTTCAGGATGGACTGGCCGGCCGGCGTGCGGGCGCGGATGGTTTCCAGGTAGGCCTGATGCTCGCGCTGCAACTGATCCATGTAGCCCTTGGTCGGCAGCACGGGGCTGCCGATGGTCAGGCGGAAGCCGGTGGTGGGCGAGCGCACCTCGACGATGGCGTCGCCCTTCTCCTGGTACAGCCCGACCTCCGAGCGCGAGGCGGAGCGGATGCTGCGGTCGGTGTCGAGGAAGCTGCCCCCGCGGGCCACCAGCGCCCCGGCCTTGCCCTGGCCGGCCTCGGCCTGGAAGAGGTTGGCGGTCAGTTCCTGGACGTTGCCGAACATGTCGTGCAGGCCCATGACGGCATCGAGGGAGCCGATGCGGCGCGGCTTGCTCTTGGCGTTCGGCTTGACGAAGGCGTAGGTCTTCCAGTCCTTGCGATCGAAGGGCAGGGGGGCTGAGAAGCCGGGGTTCTCCACGCCGCCGCGCGCCGCGTATTCCCATTCCAGTTCGGTCGGCAGGCGCAGGAAGCCGGGGACGCGGTAGTTCTCGCCCTGGGCTCCGATGGTTGGCAGATTGGCGCGGCAGGCCTTGTCCGCGTAGCACCAGCGGTTGTACTCGGCCAGGAAATTCTGCACGTCGTACCAGGACAGCCACGCCACGGGCATGGACAGCTCGCGGTCGAGGTCCTCGCCGGAGAGCTTCGTCAGCTCCTTGTCGTCGGGGTTGCCGGACAGCTCGACCAGCCGCTGGAGGCCGCGGGCCATGTCGCCCTGGCCCAGCACGGCGGCGGCCTGCGCCTTCGACACCTCGTATTTGCCGATGTAGTAGAACCAGCGCTTGTCGCGCTCGTCCTGGAACGAGCCGCCAACCATGGCCTTCTGCGGCGCTTCGAAGATCTCGCCCTGGGCGTCGCCGATCTGCACGACGCGATCGAACGAGCCCCAGAAGTTTTCGCCGGGCACGACGATGCGGCGGAACACCATCTGCAACCCGCCGGGCATGGGCAGCAGGAAGTCGTCCGGGGCCGGGCAGGGGTCGTAGCGCGGGTCGCCCTCGCCCTCGTGGTCGCACTTCGCCCAGGCGGGCGCGGCCGTTATCAGAGCGGCCAGGGCAGCCGCCAGGAAGGTCAGGCGCTTATTCGACACGGATCGCCTCCGCAGGATCGATACGGGTGGAGCGCCACGCCGCGGACAGCGACGCCAGGACGGCGCCCGCGACGGTGGCAAGGGCGGCGCCGGCCAGAACGGAGGCCGGCAGGTGGCAAAGGCGCTCGCCCAGCTCCAGATCGCCGGCGAACACCTCGTTGATGACGGTGGCGAGCGTCTGGAAACCGGCGATGGCGGCGGCGCTGGCGAGGAGCGCCAGCACGGCGCTCTGCCACACCGGAAAACCGAAGACCGCGCGCGGCGGAAGACCCATCAGCCGGATCAGCGACAGGTCGCGCCGCTTGCGCTCCACCGTCGCGTAGAGGCTGGCGACCAGCGCCGCCATGCCGCCGGTGATGCCGACCACCGCCACCAGCCAGAAGATGCGCGTCAGGCCGCGGTCCAGCGTGCGGATGCGCTCAATGGCCTGGACCTTGGCGTTGGTCTCGATGCCCTGTGACCGCAGCAGGCCGTGCAGGCCGGCCACGTCGTCGATGCTGCGGGCGTACAGCCGGAACCCGCGGAAGCCGGCCGGGGCGAGCAGAAGGGCGTTCTGCGACGGATCGTGGACCACGGCCCGCTGCGTGGCCGTGCGCAACGCCCCCAGCAGTTCCACGGGGACGACGGCCTGCGCCCCGGCCGCGCGGCCCTCGACGCGCACCGGCAGGCTGGGCGGCGCCCCGGTCTGCGGTTTCGGTTCGGCGAGCGTGATGGTGGCCTGCGCGCCGTCCGTGATGCCGTCCGGCAGAAGGATGCGGGCGATCTGGTCGAAGCGCTGGGTCTCCGTGGCCGCTCCCCAGGGCAGCTCGCCGACGCCCAGCGCCTTCGCCTGATCCGGAGCGAGCGACAGCCCGACGACCGGCAGCGTTCCGGCCGGCCCACCGGCGACCGTCAGCGCGGCATCGCGCACGAAAGGCAGAACGATGGCGCTGCGCCCCCGCAGCTTGTCCTTCACGGTGCGCACCGCCTCCCATCCCAGCGGCGACTGCGTGACCTCAAGCGTCAGGGCGGACCAGCCCTCGGGCAGGGTGAGGCCGGTGCGCTCGGCCAGACCGCGGGCGGGCAGCGGGTCCATCCGGGTGAAGCCGGTGCCGATGGTCAGCGCGCGCGCGGTGAGCGGATCGAGGCGGTCCGGCACGATGACATAGGCGCCGTCGAAGCTGTGATGTGCGTGCGGCGTCCCGCCGGTCCAGCCGCGCGCCGGAACGGCGAGGCCTTCGCGGTAGTTCTCCACATCGGTGGCGAGGCCCAGCGGCGTGTAGATGCGCGGCAGCGGGTCGGCGCGCGGCGGCAGCACGGCGGCGACGGTGAGGACCTGCGTCGCCGTCTCGCGCCGGCCCAGGCGAACGCGGGCGACCTGCAACTCCACCCGCGCGCCCGCCTTCACGCGCAGCTTGTCGGCGGCGTCGGTGGTCAGCACCGCCTCTTCGGGTCCGGGGACGCGCGTGCCGTTCTCCAGCAGCAGCGGGTCGCCGGCCGCTGTCGGCAGCAGGTCCAGCGGCTCGCTCCGGTCCGTTCCTTCGACGGCGAGGCGGACGATGGAGGATCCGCGCAGGATCGTCGGCACGACGAACGCCACGCGCGGGTCGCGGGCCATGGCGGCGAACCAGGATTCGTTCAGCGACTGCGTCGCGTCGGGCTTCAGTTCCCGGTAGACGGGGTCCTCGACCAGGCGGTTGCGCATGGTCTCGATGGTGCCGTTCTTGAGGCCCAGCAGCAGCAGGAGCGGCGCCAGGATGGCCGCCAGCGCCAGCACCATGCACAGGCTGAGGATCCACTCGTGCCGCAGGTCGGCGAAGGCGAGGCGGGCGATGGTGCCGCGCTCGGGGGCCGGGGTGCGGGTTAATTTGGTCGGGCGGGACGGGGCGGCACGGCCGGAGGTGGTTATGGTCATGGTCCAGCCGTCAGGCGACCCGGCGGCAGACCGAGTGGATCTCGGTTGGCGAAGCCTGGGTCAGGTCGAAGCTGTAGGTGGCGGTGGCGTGCGGGCGGACGAGGTCTTGGTCGTGCGTGACCATCACGATGGTCGTGCCCAGGTCCCGGGCCAGCGCCGCGAAGTCGGTCACGATGGACACGGCGCGCGCCTTGTCCACGGCGGCCGTCGGTTCGTCGGCCAGGATGAGGCGTGGGCTGTGGATGAGGGCGCGCAGGATGGCGGCGCGCTGGCGCTGGCCGCCGGACAGGTGCTGCGGCTTCTTCGACAGGACGCCGGCGATGCCGATGCGCTCCGCCAGGGCGCGGATCGCGCCGGGCTCCGCGGACGTGCCGGCGAGCCGGCAGGGCAGGCGGATGTTCTCCTCGACGCTGAGGAAGGGCAGGAGGCCGCCGGTTTGCAACACGTAGCCGAGCTGCGTGCGGCGGATCTCCGCCAGTCGGGACTGGTCGCCGCGCGACCACAGCGCCAGCAGGTCCGCCCCCCGGAAGCCGTGCCCCGGCCCCAGCACGAACCCCGTGCAGGAGGTCGGGCGCAGCACCAGGGCCAGCATGTCCAGCAGCGTGCTCTTGCCGCACCCGCTGTCGCCGACGATCGCCACGAACTCGCCCGCTCCCACAGCGAAGTGGGGCACGTGCAGTTCGAAGCGCGCGTCGGCCTGGCTGCGCGTCTTGCGCAGGTCGCGCATCGCCAGGAGGCAGTCCCC
>JAEZPL010000816.1 GCA_023413605.1 Pseudomonadota bacterium | reverse complement strand
CTTCAGGTTCGACCAGCTGAGCCCGACCTTCACGGCCGAATTCCTGAACTGTAGGTGCGCGATCTGCGCCGTCCCCAGCGTTTCGCGCTTTTCCTGCGGGTGCTGGAGGATGAGCAGGAAAACGGCGTTGTCGATCGGCTCCACTGCCTCACAAACGCACAGATGCTGAGGTTTTAGGCAGGTGGAGCAGGATTCGGCGTGCATGGTCTGTCTCGGAAAAGGGCTCAGGGGGAAAGCGCGGTGGCGGGACTATGGGCCGGCCGGCCTTAAAAAGGAACGGGCGGCGTTAAAGTTTCCGTAAGAGTGATCTGCGTCACTAAGAGGCCTGGACCTTGCATGATAAGGGTTCAGGAACACAAGACGGGTTGGGCCCAGGGCGGCCAGACGGTCCGCTCCCCAAGGCTCCCCCGACGCTCAGAAGGAGGCCTGCCATGCTGCCCGCACATTTGGCCGCTCGTTTGCTGGAGCAACGCCGGGCCGAGCAATCGGCGGAATTCGCGCGGCAACTGCCGCTTTACGCGGACGACATGCCCTTTCCTTTCGACGCCGACGCGGACGGCGAAGCCCCGCGCAAGGAGCCGGACTGGGCGACCAACTACTGACGCCTCCCCCCTTTCGCGCAGCCCTGGCCGTCACGCGACCTCCGCCCAGAGCCGGCCGGCCTTGAGCGGGCGGCGCTCGGCGACCGGGGCGGGAACGGGCGTCGGTGCGGGCATGGGTGCGGGCATGGGCGCCGTCCGTGCCGGAGCCGTCGCGGCGTCGACCAGCGCTCCGTCGCGCCATTCCAGCAGCCACACGCCGGGACGGCCGCCCCGGCAGCGTTCCAGCGCGACCGACCAGCGCGGGTCACCCACGCCGGGTTCCAGCGGTTCGCTGGGGGCCGGCGCGATGCGCCAGCGGGTGACCGCGGCGCTCGCCGCGGACCGGCGTGGTCCGGTCTGCAACAGGACTCCGGTCACACCGGAGGACTCGGCGGCCAGTTGAAGCCGCCGGCTCGCCGTCAGGTCGAGCGCGCCAACCTCCCCCAGCACGGCCGACAGGCGCTTGCAGCGCAAGGCCTCCTCCATCGCCCACAGCGCGTCGGCGTCGCGCGTCGCGCGCACGGCGATCAGCCGGTCCGGAGTCAGCCCGTAGGCCGCCAGACCCGCGGCGTGCAGGTCCCGCCCGCGCACGATCCACACCACCGGCGCCGCAGCCGTTGCCAGCTTCGCGAGCAGGCCCGCGGTGAAGGCCGTGCCGGCGCCCGGCCCCTCCCCGGTCACCTCGTGCAGGCAGCCGAGCGGCAGCCCGCCCGCCGGAAAGACCGAATCGAGATCGGGCACACCGAAGGGCAAAGTGCGCGCGCCTTCCCCACCCAGCCCTTCCAGGCGCTGGATGCGGGCGCGCAGATCGGCCAGCAACGCGGCCCGGTCCGGCTGGCGCACCGGGGCCGCGGAAGTCCGGATGTCGGGCATGACTCGCTTCCGCTCGGCAGGTATTTGTTCCTGATATGTTCTATCACGCCCTGCCCGTCCAGGGGAGTCCGGAAAAACGAAAGGGGTGCCCTTTCGGACACCCCTTCATAAAGCTGGCGGAACGGATAGAGAGACGGGATCAGCGCGTCTGCTGGATCGCCGACAGCAGCCAGCGGCCACCGCGGGGGCGCGTGAAGGTCCAGATCTCCGTCGCCTCGACCGGGCGGTTCGGATCGCCATCGACCACGCGGTTGGTCGCGCGGTCCACCGTCGCGTCGATCAGCGAGAAGCGCATCGCCACGGTGGCGTACTCCACGTTGCCCTCGCGCCACGCCTCGGCCAGATCGCCCTGGAGCAGGCGAACGTCGGACAGCTTGTTCACCACGCCGCGGTTGCTGTTCTGGGCCAGCTCCTCGGCGAAGTAGGAGGCCATCTCCGGCGTTGCGGCGGCGCGGAGCGCGGTCAGGTCCTCCTGCCCGTAGGCGGTCTGGACGGTGACCAGCGTCTGTTCGAACGCCTGGTAATCGGACGGGCCGATGCCGACGTCGTCACGGCCGACGCCCGGACGGGACGCACCGCCGCCCACGGGACCACCGCCCACCGGGCCACCACCCACCGGGTTGTAGCGCACGTCGGCCGGGTCGCGGTTCAGCGTGCTGCCCTGGGGGCCGCCCTGGGGACCGGCATAGGCCGTGCGGGGGCTGCCCATGCCCATCGGCCGGGCCGCACCGGCAGAGCGGTTGCGGAAGAAGCGGATGGCCAGCCGCACCAGGAAGACGACCAGCAGGATCTGCAGGATGAAGCCCAGGATGCCGGCGAAGCTGCCGAGTCCGTCGAAGAAGCCGCCGCCGAACAGCATGGCGCCGATGCCGGCGCCGATCAGGCCGCCCATCAGGCCGCCCATGAAGCCGCCGCGCGAGAAGAAGCCGCCGGACTGCGCCGCCGGCGCAGGCGCGTTCGCGCGCTGCTGCATGCCCGGCGCGGGCGTCGGCGCCATCGAGCGTTCCATCGGGGCGGCCGTGCTCGGCGCCGTGTTGGTCGTGGCCGGCGCGTCGTAGGTGCGCGAGCCGCGGCTTCCCGCGGAGCTGCTCTTGCCGGCGCGGGCGTCGGCGGTGCCGGCGGTCAGCGCGACCGCCAGCGCCAGGGCGACGGCGGCGAAGGCGCGGGTCTTGGTGCGGGTGGGTCGAGTGTTCTGGGTCATGGCCGTGTTCGAGTAAGCCCTTCCGTCGGGGACGCCCACACATATGGTGTGGTGGGTGCCGTGTTTTAGAGGGGGAGGCGAACACAAACAATAAAATGCGCAAAAATCAGGCGAACGGGATACGCCCCTGCCACATCGCCCCCGGCACACGGGCCGAAACGCAAAAGGCACCCGCCGGGGGTGCCCTTTTGCCTCAGGATGCTGCGGGGTGCCCGGCCGTCGGGCGGTCGTCAGGCCGAAGCCGCCCGGCCGTAGCGTTCGCCGTGGGTCGCACCGCCGCCCGGCCAGGTGTCGAATCCCCAGGCCGTCCGTTCCGGACCGATGGGCGCGCCCTTCACCGATGCCCCGATGCCAGCCCCGATGCCGGCCCTTTCCCCGGCCATTCCGCCAGCCATTCCCCCAGCCATTCCCATGGACGACCAGACGCGGCGGCGCACCTCCATCTGCCGACGGCAGTCGCGCGAGCAGTAAAGCGGCGCCGGCCCGCGGGACGAGGCGCGCTGGAACGGCTGCCCGCAGCAGGCGCAGTAAAGAGTTGCCATAAATCCTCCCAATCCTGATTGGCCGCTCCTTCCGGCGGACGGCCTTGTCGACGGGTCTTCGCTGTCGTTGGCCGCATTCTTCCCGCAGCAGCAGCAATGACGCCAGCAAGCAATCGACATATGGCCGTTCGTTGCCACGGCTATAGCCAACAGGCGGTGAATAAAAACGTCGCACGACCAACATTTTGACTGCATACGGCCTGTGGTGGCGCGTCGTTTCGCCGCAATCCGGCGCAAGCTTGGCCTTTTCCTTTCGGTCAACCGCCCCCACATGCCCGGCACGACCGAATTCCAGAGCACCCTTCGGCGCCTTTCGTGTTGACCAGGGTGCGGAGGATCCCAAACCGCCACGGCGTTCCCAGCCATCACAAGACGCCCGAAGCACCGTAAATGTGAGAGATATTGGCCCATGAAATTGCCCGCCATCCGAGACTTCCTTGAAAACGAAGCCGCCGCCGGCGTGGCCCTGATGATCGCTTCGGCCATCGCCCTGGTCTGGGCGAATTCGGCCGCCGCCCCGCTGTACGAGGCGCTGCTGGCCCTGCCGGTGACCGTGACGGCGGGCGGCTTCGGCATCGACAAACCGCTGATCCTGTGGATCAACGACGGCCTGATGGCCGTGTTCTTCCTGGTCGTCGGGCTGGAGATCAAGCGCGAGGTGCTGGCGGGCGAGCTGTCCAACCGGTCCAAGGCGATGCTGCCGGGCATTGCGGCGCTGGGCGGCATGGTGGTGCCGGCGCTGGTCTACGTGTACTTCAACTGGGGCGACCCGGTGACCATGCAGGGCTGGGCCATTCCGGCGGCCACCGACATCGCCTTCGCGGTCGGCGTTCTGGCGCTGCTGGGATCGCGGGTGCCGACGTCCTTGCGCATCTTCCTGCTGGCCCTGGCCATCATGGACGACCTGGGCGCCATCGTCATCATCGCCGCCTTCTACACCCACGGGATCGTGCCGGCGGCGCTGGGCTTCGCGGCCATCGCGGGGCTGGGCCTGGTCTGGCTGAACCTGATCGGGGTGCGCCGCCTGACGCCTTACATGCTGCTGGGGCTGGTGCTGTGGGTGTGCGTGCTGAAGTCGGGCGTGCACGCCACGCTGGCCGGCGTGGCCCTGGCCTTCGCCATTCCCCTGCGCGGCGGGCGCCGCAAGGACGACGTGCAGGAGGAGACGCCGCTGCACCGGCTGGAGCACGCGCTGCACCCGTGGGTGGCCTTCCTGATCCTGCCGATCTTCGCGCTGGCCAACGCGGGCGTCTCGCTGGCCGGCATCTCCCCGTCCAGCCTGGCGGAGCCGGTGCCGCTGGGCATCGCGCTGGGCCTGTTCCTGGGCAAGCAGCTGGGGGTGATGCTGACCTCCGGCCTGGCGATCCGGTTCGGCCTGTCCGGCCTGCCGGCCGGGGCGACCTGGATGCAGTTCTACGGCGTGTCGGTGCTGACCGGCATCGGCTTCACCATGAGCCTGTTCATCGGCACCCTCGCCTTCCCCGACCCGGAGCACGCGGTCGCGGTGCGGTTGGGCGTGCTGGTGGGCTCCATCGCCTCGGCCCTGGTCGGCTACGCCCTGCTCCACGCCTCCGGGGCCGCGCGCGGCGCGCGGATGGCGGAGCAGACGCGCTGACCAAAAGAACCGATTACTCGGTAGAGATAAGCCGGGAACCGGACGCGCAGCCGCGGGTTGTTCGGGTTTGGGAACGCCCGGCAGCCCGCCCCCGGTGTCATCCACCACCCCGGTGAACGCCATGACCGCCATCCGCACCCGTCCAGCGCCTGTCGACACCCACCCTCGCGGCGCTGCGGCGCCGCCGGGAATTGACATCGATTTCAAGCGGTTGGAGCGATTGCGCCGGCTGACGCGGCTGATGGACACGCGCTGGCGCATTCCCGGCACGCGGATCCCCGTCGGGCTCGACGGCATCGCCAGTTTGTTTCCCGTCGTGGGCGACACCGCCACCGCGGTGGTGTCCGCCTACATCATCCTGGAAGCGGCCCGCTTCGGCATCCCGAAGAGCCTCGTCGCGCGGATGGTCGCCAACCTGCTGGTGGACTGGGCCGGCGGCTCGGTCCCCGTGCTGGGCACCGTCTTCGACATCGCCTTCAAGGCGAACCGGATGAACCTGGACCTGCTGCACAAGCACCTGGAGGACCGGCTGGCGGGATCGGCCTGAACAGACCCCGATAACCTGAAATAACCTGAATCGGCCCGATGACCGGATCGGTCCGGCAAAGCGCTTGCATGTCTTTGGTTGTACGCCCCGAGAAGAAAAACGCCGGAGGAGACGTATGACCATCATCACAGCCGCCGACCGGCTGAGCGCAAGCGCCGCGCCACACCGCCAGGCCAAGGCCCTGCCCGCGCCGGACCAGCCCTTTTCCGCCGTCCTGACGGAGGCGGACGCAACCGCGGACGCGCCGAAATCCACGTTTCCCGTCAACACCTTGGGCGGCGGCACCGTGGCAGGTGGACGATGGGTGGGCGGCTTGGCCGAGGTCAGCCTGATCGCCGCAAGCACGACCACAAACAAGGCCGCAAACTCGGTGGACTCCACCGCGCCGGACCCGGCTTCCACCCCGTCCAATGCGGTCGGAGAAGCCGGCAATTTCTGCCGGGCGGACAATTTTTCCGGGGTGCTGAAGGAAAAAACCGCAGCCTTCGCCGAGACGCTCGACCGCCGCTTCGCGCTGGCCGGGGTGGACACGCGCATTCCGGTCCAGATGGACGTGACCTCGGACGGCACCATCGTCGTGCGCGGCGATCATCCGGACAAGGCGAAGATCGAACGCCTGTTCGCCGAGGATCCGGATCTGGCCAACGAGTACCGCGGAATCGCCAGCGCCCACGCCTTCAACGCCCACGGCAAGCTGGCCGTCCGCTACGCCGTCGACCTGGACGAGGCGAAGGGCGAGAAGGAACGGGAGCGCGTCTTCCGCCGCTACGAACGGCTGTTCCAGCAGATCGAGCGGGCCGGCGGGCAGATGACCCTGTCGGGCAGGCAGCTGAGCAGCGGCGCGATGGACATGGCCGCCGCGCTGACGCAGATGCCGAGCTGGGCGCTGGGGGTCTGAAGCCGCCGGAAAGGCCGCGAGGCGGGGTGAGACATCACGTCGCTTGACGCCCATGCCTCTTGACTGCCGCAACTCTTGACGTGGGTCAAAGCGCCGGGGCCTCGCTTGGAGGATTCTCCCGGCCATGAACGCGATCTCCCCCGTGCCCCCCGCCGCATCCGCCGTTCCGAACGGCTCCCTGAACGCCGGCCTGCTCGCCAAGTACGACGGGCTGCGCGTGCCCCGCTACACCAGCTACCCGACCGCCCCGCACTTCACCCCCGACGTTGGGGCGGCGGCGTACCGCGGCTGGCTGGAGGGGCTGGACACCGCCGCCCACGCGGGCTCGCTGTACCTCCACGTGCCGTTCTGCGCGCAGATGTGCTGGTACTGCGGTTGCCACACCAAGATCGTGGCGCGCTACGCGCCCATCGCGGAGTATCTGGGCCATCTGCGGCGCGAGGTCGGCATGGTCGCCGACCTGATCCCCGGCCGGCTGAAGGTGCGGCACATCCATTTCGGCGGCGGCACGCCGACCATGATGGCGCCCGAGGATTTCGAATCGCTGATCGCGCTGCTGCGCGCGCGGTACGACGTGGTGGACGGCGCCGAGATCGCGGTGGAGATCGACCCGCGCACCCTGACCAAGGAGATGGCGGAGGCGCTGGGCCGCGCCGGGGTGAACCGCGCCTCGCTGGGCGTGCAGGACTTCGACCCCGACGTCCAGGCGGCCATCAACCGCATCCAGCCGCGCGAGCGGACCGAGCAGACGCTGGAATGGCTGCGCGCCAACGGCATCCGCCACATCAACCTGGACCTGATGTACGGCCTGCCCAAGCAGTCGGTGGAGAGCGTCGCGCGGTCCGCTGAAATCGCGCTGGCCATGGATCCGGACCGGCTGTCGGTGTTCGGCTACGCCCACGTTCCGTGGATGAAGACGCACCAGAAGAAGATCGACGAGGCCGCGCTGGCCGGCACGCTGGGCCGTTGGGAGCAGTTCGCGGCCATCTCCGAGGTTCTGACCGGCGCCGGCTTCCAGCCCATCGGACTCGACCACTTCGCCAAGCCGTCCGACGAGCTGGCCGTGCAGCAGGCGGAAGGCCGGCTGAGCCGCAACTTCCAGGGCTACACGACCGACGACGCGGAAGTGCTGCTGGGCTTCGGCGCGTCCTCGATCGGTGCCCTGCCCCAGGGCTATGTGCAGAACGCCGTGCCCTTCGACCACTACGCCCAAGCCATCGAATCCGGCAACCTCGCCACCGGCAAGGGGCTGGCCCTGACCGCCGAGGACCGGCTGCGCCGCGACCTGATCGTGCGGCTGATGTGCGACCTGTCGGTCGATGTCGGCGCCGTGGCCGAGGCACACGGGCTGGACGCCGGGACCTTCGACGCCGACCTTGCGGCCATGGACGATCTCGTCACCGACGGCGTCGCCGTGGTGGAGGGCCGCCGCGTCGGCGTGCCGGAGTCCGCCCGCCCGCTGATGCGCATCGTGGCGGCCCGGTTCGACACCTACCTGTCCACGGGCGCCGGACGGCACAGCCGGGCGGTCTGATCCCGGCCAGTGTAATACCAGGCGATCTGATCCCGGCCGGGCGGCTCCCGACGGCAAGCCCGCACCCTCTGGCCTTCGACGCGCAAATCGGCGAAAGTGGTGGCGTCAGCACGCTTTCGCGGAAGCGGCAGGGGGGACGGGCACCAATGATCACGCTCTACAGCTTCGCCACGCCGAACGGACACAAGGCCTCCATCCTCCTGGAGGAGCTGGGCCTGACCTACAAGGTCCACAAGATCGACATTCTGGCGGGGGAGAACAAACACCCCGACTATCTGGCGATCAGCCCGATCGGCAAGCTGCCGGCGGTGGTCGAGGACCTGCCCGGCGGCAAGAAGCGCCGGCTGTTCGGGTCGGGCGCCATCCTGCTGCACTATGCGGAGCGCACCGGCCGCCTGCTGCCGGAAGGCGTGGACGACCGGGCCGAGGCGATGAGCTGGCTCATGCTGGGCATCAGCGACCTGGGCCCCATGGCCGTGGACATGTTCCGCTTCTCCGTCCGCGCGCCGGAAAAGATCCCCTACGCCATCGACCTGTTCAAGGGCGAGCTGATGCGCAGCTACAACGCGCTGGAAACGCGGCTGGGCGAGACGGAGTATCTGGCCGGCTCCTACTCCATCGCCGACATCGCCTGCTATCCGTTCATCGCGGCGGCTGCGGTGGCCGGCGGCAGCCTGCTGGAGCGCTTCCCCAACATGAAGCGCTGGCACGACGCCATCGCGGAACGGCCCGCGGTCAAGCGCGGCATGGCCGTGCCGGAATAGGCCATACCCAAAGCGGCGCCGCTCCCCCATTCTTCCTGAACGGCCTCCGTTCAAGACAACACACCGTCAGAGCCATGCCCATCATCAACCGCATCGCCGACTTCCACGCGGACATGACCGCGTGGCGCCGGGACATCCATGCCCATCCCGAACTGGCGTACGAGGAGCACCGGACCTCCGACCTCGTGGCCGCGAAGCTGGCCGATTGGGGGATCGAGGTTCACCGCGGCCTCGCCGGAACCGGCGTCGTCGGCACGCTGAAGGGCCGCGGCGAGAGCGACCGGGCCATCGGCCTGCGCGCCGACATGGACGCGCTGCCGATGCCGGAGGCCAACAGCTTCGCCCACGCCTCGAAGAACCCCGGCACGATGCACGCCTGCGGCCACGACGGCCACACAGCCATGCTCCTGGGGGCCGCCCGCTATCTGGCGGAGACGCGCAACTTCGACGGCGTGGTGCGCTTCATCTTCCAGCCCGCCGAGGAGGGCAAGGGCGGCGGCCTCAGGATGATCGAGGACGGGCTGTTCGACCGGTTCGACTGTGAACAGGTCTACGGCCTGCACAACTGGCCGGAGATGCCGGCCAACACCATCGCCGTGCATCCCGGCCCGGTGATGGCGGCGGCCGACCAGTTCTCCATCACCGTGCGGGGCCACGGCGGCCACGCCGCCATGCCGCACCGGGGCATCGACCCCGTGCTGGTCTCCGCGCACATCATCACCGCGGCGCAGAGCCTCGTCAGCCGAGGCACCGACCCGGCGGACAGCGCCGTCGTCTCCGTCACCTGGGTGGAGGC
Source organism: Pseudomonadota bacterium (assembly GCA_023413605.1). Lineage (GTDB taxonomy): Bacteria > Pseudomonadota > Alphaproteobacteria > Azospirillales > Azospirillaceae > Azospirillum. The sequence continues at coordinate 864 of JAEZPL010000816.1, read as the reverse complement.
CGGCACCACCTTCAACGTCATCCCCGACGAGGCGAAGCTGCACGGCACCGTCCGCACCTTCGCCGAGCCCACCCGCGAGCGCATCCGCGAGCAGCTGGCCCGCCTGGCGGAGAACGTCGCCGCCGGCTTCGGCGCCACGGCGTCGCTGGAATACCGGCCGGGCTACCCCGCCACCGTGAACAGCGAGGCGGAAGCCAAGCTGGCCGCGACCATCGCCGCCAAGGTTGTGGGCGACGCCAACGTGACCTGGGCGCCCAACCCGTCCATGGGGGCGGAGGATTTCAGCTATCTGCTGCGGGAACGGCCTGGGGCCTATGTCTGGCTCGGCCACGGCGCGCACACCGGCCCCGGCTGCCGCCTGCACAACCCGCACTATGACTTCAACGACGAGATCCTGACCACCGGCGCCAGCTATTGGGCCACGCTGGTCGAGACCGTTCTGCCCCGGAGTGCCTGATCAGTGCCTGACCGCATGCGCATGACGACGCCCACCGCCGCCCTGATCGCCTTCGCGGTCGCCCTGCCCCTGCTGGGCGCCTGCCAGACGACCCCGGACACGGCGGCGGGGGCGTCGCGCTCGCTGCTGCCCGCCGACGCCGCCCCCGGCACCTACTGGCAGGGCGACCGCAGCCAGGCCTTCGAGCGGGCCTATGTGGTCGCCCGCAACCCGAAGGAGTGGGACGAGCTGTGGGCCCGCGTCGGCGACCCCGCCCCGTCCGCCCTGCCCGACGACCGCATGGCGGTGGCCGTCTTCCTCGGCCCGCGCGACACCGGCGGCTACGGCGTCGCCATCGACACGGTGCGGCAGGGGACCGACGGCATCGTCGTCGGCTACCACGAGCGCGTGCCGGGACCGACCCAGGC
>JAEZPL010000694.1 GCA_023413605.1 Pseudomonadota bacterium | reverse complement strand
CTGCCGCCGTACAGGATCCCTACCCCCAGGGGGACGTCGCACAGCGCGCCCGGCGCGGCGAGCGTCACCGCCGCGGCTCCGAACGCCTTGAGCACCGTCCGGCGGTTATGGGTCATTCGCATCATGGCCGCCTCCCGACATTCCGGGACTATACCCCTCACCGGCGCGCCGACCAAACAATTCGCCTCAAATCCACCCACCCCACGCCCCGAAAAGGTGTCTTTCGACGGGAAATCGGCACGAAACCGGACGTTCGGGTCGGGCACACGCTCTTTCCCCGAAGGATACAGCAACGCTCCAGCTTACGGCACGATCCCGCCGCCCGCCTGCGACAATGATGGGATGGGCGGTCAGGAGACCGGACCGCGCCGCCCGTTGCCCGCCGCCGGCGGCACCAGAACGCGCCAGGCACCATCCGGATCGTCCTTGCGCTCCCGCAGCGCCAGTGCCAGCGACTGTTCGATCCAATCGGCGATGCCGACGCGGTAATGCAGGTTGTCCCAATAGTTCGCGTCGTCGGTCGTGATGCGCGAAGGGAAGCGGAAATCGATCAGCGCGGCGCCGTGCGCCGCCGCGATGCGGGCGACGCGGGCCTTGCACTCCTCCTCCCGCGCCGCAAGCTGGGAGCCGGGCTGCGGCATGGCCGCGATGTGGACCGGCATGAAGGCCAGGATCGGCCGCGCGTCGGCCGGCAGGCGGGTCACCAGCTCCTCCAGCCAGGACAGCGCGGGAAAGCGCCAGGACTGCCGCTCCTGCTCGGTCGGGCGGTGAGGCGGATCGACCGCAAGGATGGTCCGCTTCGGCCCGCTCCAGATTTTCTCCTCGACCTTGCCGCGCTCCCACGCCGCGTCGGGCGGCACGAAGACCTCGTAGCCGTCGGAGCCCAGCCGGGGGGCGCGGCGGCCCAGATAGTATTCGACGAGGCGTGCGGCGATCTCCAGCGTCTTGCCGTTCAGCAGGTAGAGCAGGTCGTTCCAACGGTCGTCGTCGTACATCCAGGGCGGAAAGGGCCGGAAGGTCAGGCGCGCGGTGTCCGCGTCGGGCTCGCACCACACCCGGTCCAGGCCGACGATCACCGTGCGCGGGCTGGGCACCGTGCGCAGAAACAGGTCGGCGATCCGGTACTGCTCCCACGCGGTGGCGCTGTTCATGGCGAGGTTGGCGAAGCGCCCGCCGAACAGCCCGTCCAGGTGCGCCGGCTGCAACAGCCGCGACGTGGAAGTGCCGAAGACCGCGCTGTCGAAGCCCCCATGGCGCACCATCCCCGGATAGAGGAAGCGCTGGTTGTCGTCCATCAGCGGCCGTTCCATGGGCGGGGAGAACGGCACGTTGTTGTAGGGATCGACCAGCAGAACGAACAGCAGCAGCGCCGCCACCAGCCCGCCGGCCGTCAGCAGCAGCGTCTTCACGAATCCGGTCCAGCTCTGGGCTTGCTTCGGGGTTTGCTTCGGGGTTTGCTTCACGGTGGGCGCTCCCCGCTCAGAACTGGAAATAGATGAAGTTGATGGGCTGGCCCTTGCCGACCTCCAGCAGGCACACCACCGCCACCGCCGCGAAGGCCACGGCGTAGAGGCGGCGTGGCCGCAGCAGGTCGTCGACGAAGGCAAGGCTGGTCGGCCCCAGGATCGCCACGGCGGCTGCGGCGGCCATCAGCAGCGGGCGCTCCAGCCCGGTCGTCAGCCCGCCGGCCCCGGCCATGCCGGCCAGCAGGTTTCCGGCGGTGGCGAAGTCCGGCGCGCGGAACAGAACCCAGCCCGCGACCACGAACAGCATGGTCAGCACCCAGGCGAACGGCAGCGGCATGGGGCGCTTCAGCCCCTGCCAGACGTGGCAGGCGACCAGCCCCGCGCCGTGCATCAGCCCCCAGGCGACGAAGGTCCAGGCGGCGCCGTGCCACAACCCGCACAGCCCCATGGTCGCCATCGTCGCCATCACATAGCGGCCGAAGCCCGCCCGGCTCCCGCCCAGCGGGATGTAGAGATAATCCCGCAGGTAGCGCGACAGGGTCATGTGCCAGCGCCGCCAGAAGTCGCGCACGGACGTGGCCTTGTAGGGCGCGTCGAAGTTTATCGGCAGGCGGATGCCGAACAGCAGCGCGATGCCCAGCGCCATTTCCGTGTAGGCGGAAAAATCGAAGTAGAGCTGGAAGCTGAAGGCCAGCGCCCCCGACCATGCCTCCCCCAGTCCCGGCACGCCCCCGGCGGCCCCGGCGAAGATGGGGTCGGATACACGGGCCAGCGGGTCGGCCAGCAGCACCTTCTTGGCAAAGCCCAGGATGAACAGCGCCAGCCCCTTGCCGAAGCGTTCCGCGAAGCCGGGGCGCAGCGGATCGTCGGCAAGCTGCGGGATCAGTTCGTTGTGACGGACGATGGGGCCGGCGACCAGATGCGGGAAGAAGAACACGAACAGGCAGAACCCGCGCAGCGGATAGGCCGGCACGCGCCCGCGCCGCAGGTCGATCAGATACGAGATCAGCTCGAACGTGAAGAAGCTGATGCCGATGGGCAGCAGGACGTCGTTGTGCGGCAGCGGGCTTCCCAGCAGCGCCGACAGGCTGTCCAGGAAGAAGTTCGCGTATTTGAAATAGCCCAGGATGGCGAGGTTCGCGATCACCCCCGCCGGCACGATCCAGTTCATCCGCCAGCGCCGGTACAGGTGCGCCAGCGCCCAGGTGGCCAGCGTCTGCCCCAGCAGCAGCGGCACGAAGCGCACGTCCCACCAGCCGTAGAAAACCACGGAGGCGACGACCATCACCCATTCGCGCGCGGCCTCCCGCCGGGCCACGGCGTAAAAAAGGATCAGCACGGCGGGCAGGAAGCCGAGCACGAAGGCCTGGGAATGGAACAGCATCGGAAAAGGCAACCCCGTGGCAGAACTGGGCCGATTACACCGGGCCGATCAAAAAGGGTGGATGTGATACACCGGTTACCACGCTCGCAGGATGAAAAACTACGGCGACATTTTCGACTGGGCCAACGTGAGATGCGCCGCCAGAAAGCCGGGCGCCAAGCCGTCGGGCCAGGACAGCAGATGGCTGGCGCAATCCCGGCAATCGCTGCTGCCGAACCCCGGCACCGGGACCGGCAACCCGGCGAGGTCCGCGACCGGCGCACATTCGTCGCCGCCTGGGAAGGTCCAGGCCCCGGCCAGCCGCCCGGCTGTCGTCAGACGGTCGACGTGCCAGCGCACCGGCTTCTCCCGCCGGAAATGCCGCCCCACCCGCGCCCGCAGGCCACCCGGCCCGCGCGCGCTGCCGCAGTAGAGATAGCGTCCCGGCGCCAGCACCGCCACCGGCTTTCCGGGCAGGCCGATGGCCAGCGCCTCGTCCAACTCGATCAGCAGGACATAGGCGCCGGGCTCGTCCGGCAGGCTGTCGGGACCGCGATGGAACGGCGGGGCATCGGGCATCATGCCCGACGGGGCATTGGCGGGCATCATGCGCCGCAGCCTACCCACAGAGGCGGTCCGGCAAAAGCCGTTCCAGGGGCAGGCGGACGGTCACCGTCGTTCCCACCCCGGGCTCGCTGTCGAGGCGCAGCGTGCCGCCATGCTGCTCCACCAGCGCGCGGGAGATGTGCAGGCCCAGCCCCGTGCCGGGATAGCGGCGCGTCAGCGCCTCGTCGAGCTGAAGGAAGGGCTGGCCGACCTGCGGCAGATGGTCGGTGCGGATGCCGATGCCGGTGTCGGACACGGCGATGTCCAGCCCCTCCGCCCCCACCGTCACGGTCACGGCGACCCGGCCGCCCTCCGGCGTGAATTTCAGGGCGTTGCCCAGCAGGTTGATCAGCACCTGCTTCAGCCGCCGCCGGTCGCCCAGCAGCATCGGCCCCTGTTCCGGCATCGACACCGCCAGATGATGGCGGTCGGCGTTGAAGGCGTGCAAAGTCATCCGCACCGCCTCGCCGATCACGCGGTCGAGCAGCAGCGGTTCCTCGTCCAGATCCAGCCGGTCGGCCTCGCAGCGGGCGACGTCCAGGATGTCGTTGATCAGGCTCAGCAGATGCCGTCCGCTGCGGCGGATGTCGTCGATGTATTCGGTGAAGACCGGCTCGCCCAGCAGGTCGGAGAATTCCGCCGCCAGCAGATCGCTGAAACCGATGATGGCGTTCAACGGCGTGCGCAACTCGTGGCTCATGGAGGCGAGGAAGGCCGATTTGGCCCGGCTGGCGGCCTCCGCCGCGTCCTTGGCGGCGCGCAGGGCTTCCTCCTGCTGCTTCTCCAGCGTGATGTCGGTGCGGATGCCGACGATGCCGCCGTCCTTGGTGTTGTGGTCGCTGATGCGGGTCCAGCAGCCGGACAGGGTGCGCTGCTCGCCGACATAATGGTCCAGGCCGGAGCCGAGCCGCCTTGCGATGATCGCCTCGCCCTGCTCCGGCGTCAGGTCCGTGGCCGTCTCGTAAAAGCGCCGCATCAGCATCGCGTAAGGCGCGCCAGGCACAAGGGCGGTGACGATCGTCGGGTACAGCTCCTTGTAGCGCCGGTTGCACATGACGAAGCGCCGCTCGGCGTCGAGCAGGATGAAGCCTTCCGGCAGGCTGTCGATCGCATCGGCCAGCAAGTCTTCCGCGCGGCGGGCGCGCGCCTGCATGTCCCGCAGGACGGCTTCGGCGCGGCGCTGTTCGGTGACGTCGGCGCCGATCCCGCGGTAGCCCCGGAAGGCGCCGTCGGCCGCGAAGACCGGCTTCCCGCTGATGCGGAGGTGGCGGTCATCGCCATCGGCGGTGCGGTAGCAATGGTCGAAGTCGCGGAAGGGCCGACGGGCCTTGAGGTCGTCGAGGAGCGCGCGCCACGCCGGATCGTCGGGGGGATTGTCGGTGGGATTGTCGGGGCACTCCGCCGTCAGATGCATCCGGGCGGCCCCGATGAACGCGTCCGCCTGGGCGCCCATCCGATCGGAGACGCCGGTGTGGCGCAGGTCCGGGTCCATCTCCCAGAACCAGTCGGACGCCGCCGCGGCGAAGTCGTGGAAGCGGCGTTCGCTCCAGCGCAGGTCTTCCTTCGACCTCCGGCATTCGGTGATGTCGATCATCGTGCCGTGCAGATCCCGCAGGCTGCCGTCCGGGCCGTAGGTCACCACGGCATGCAGTTCCACCCAACGCCAATCCCCGTCCCGCGTGCGGATGCGCATTTCAGAGTGAAGGGGCGTTCCCTCCGGAC
>JAEZPL010000679.1 GCA_023413605.1 Pseudomonadota bacterium | reverse complement strand
CCCTGGACCCCAGCGCTGCGAACTCGTCGGCGTGGCGGTAGCCGGGCATGGCGGCGGCCAGGGCGGGGGTGCTGCTGGTCGCGGGGTGGGCGTACAGTTCCGTGACGCGATCCTGCAAATCGCGCAGGATCGCGCCGACGCGCTCCTCCGTCATGGCGCCGGTGTGACGGATGCCGTAGACGCGGTCGGGGGTGCGCAAGGCCGCCCGCCGCGCCTGACGGCGCAGCAGGGCAATCCAGGGGGACAGGAAGGCGGGATGGCCGGGTTCGTCGGGGATGCGGATGGCCTTCAGGCCGAACTCGCCGCCGACCTCGACCAGCAGGCGGCCGACGGTCGGGTGCAGGTGCATGTGCTTGTGCGCGTCCGCATGGTCCAGCGGCAGGCCGGTGGCGGCAAAGGCACGGAACTGGGCGCGGATTTCCGCTTCCAACTGCCGCCGCACCGCCGGGCGGACGAAGTAGGACACGCCCGCCAGAGCCTGCCGGTCGGAAAAGCGGCCCCGCGCGTCCACAAGGTCCGGGATCTCCCCTGCCGGCAGCGTCGCCACGGCGCCCACCAGCGCCAGATGCAGCCCGACGCCCAGAGTCGGCATCCGCTTTGCCAGAGTCACAGCCTGGGCGGCGGCGGGGCCGGCGACCATCAGGCTGGCGGCGGTCAGAATGCCGGTGCGGTGGGCCTGCTCCACCGCCTCGTTCACCGCCGGGTCGAGGCCGAAGTCGTCGGCGGTGACGATAAGCTGCCTCATGGATTCACCCGGCAGCCCGGGCGGATTTGCGCGCGTGCAGGAACTGGAAGAACTCCACCCCTTCGCGCAGGCGGCGCTTCATCATCTCCGGGCTGCGGACCATCTCGTTGACGATGCTGCCGATCTTGCGCGGGCGGAAGTAGAAGCGGCGGTAGAAGGTCTCCACCGCATCGAAAATCCGCGTGTGGGTCAGGTGGGGGTAGTGCAGCGGGGCGATCTGCACGCCGCGTTCGTCGATCAGCTCCGCGTGCGCCGTGTCGAGCCAGCCGTTCTCCACCGCCTGCCGGTACAGCTCCGTCCCCGGATAGGGCGCGGCCAGCGAGACCTGGATGGTGTGCGGGTTGATTTCGATGGCGAAGCGGATGGTTTCCTCGATGGTTTCCGGAGTTTCGCCGGGCAGGCCCAGCACGAAGGTGCCGTGGATGGTGATGCCCAGGTCGTGGCAGTCACGGGTGAAGCGCCTGGCGACGTCGATCCGCATGCCCTTCTTGATGTTGTGCAGGATCTGCTGGTTGCCGGACTCATAGCCGACCAGCAGCAGCCGCAGTCCGTTGTCCTTCAGCACCTTCAGAGTCTCGCGCGGGACGTTGGCCTTGGCGTTGCACGACCATGTGACGCCCATGCGGCCCAGTTCCTTCGCGATGGCCTCGGCGCGGGGAAGGTTGTCGGTGAAGGTGTCGTCGTCGAAGAAGAACTCCCTCACCTGCGGGAAGGCCTCGCGGGCATAGGCGATTTCGCGCACCACATGCTCCACGCTGCGGGTGCGGTAGCGGTGGCCGCCCACCGTCTGCGGCCACAGACAGAAGGTGCAGCGCGACTTGCAGCCGCGGCCCGTGTAGAGCGACACGTAGGGGTGCTTCAGGTACCCGATGAAATAGTCCTCCACCCGCAGGTCGCGCTTGTAGACCTCCGTCACGAAGGGCAGGTCGTCCATGGTCTCCAGCGGCGCGCGCTCCGGCCGGTGGACGATGGTGCCGTCAGCCTCGCGGTAGCTCAGCCCGTCGATTTCGGCGAAGGGGCGGCCCTCCGCCACCTCCTTGATGGTGAAGTCGAACTCGTTGCGGGCGACGAAATCGACGGAGGGCGCGTCCTTCAGGCTCTCCTCCGGCTCCACCGCCACCTTGGCGCCGACGAGGCCGACGATCAGCGCCGGGTTCACCTCTTTCAAGGCCGCCGCGACGCGGGCGTCCGACGCGTAGGACGGGGTGGAGGTATGCATGACGACAAGGTCGTAATTCTTCGCCAGCGGCAGAATCTCCGCCAACGTGATGCCGGCGGGCGGCGCGTCGATCAGGCGGCTGCCGGGCACCAGGGCCGCGGGCTGCGCCAGCCATGTGGGAAACCAGAAGGAGCGGATCTCGCGCTTGGCCTGATAGCGCGACCCCGCACCGCCGTCGAAACCGTCGAAGGAGGGGGGCTGAAGGAACAGGGTCCGCATCATGGTTCTTCTCCGCAGAAATGCAGGCGCCCGTCGGAATCCACGCGGTAGCGCGCGTCGCGCCACGTCACCGTCGTCCCGCAGAAGCTCGCGACCAAAAGGCCCGCCGACATCAGGTCACGCGCGGCGAGCAGCCAGAGCGGCGTCGGCGGCTGGCCCAAGGCACGGTCGATCGTGCGCCCGGTGCCGGCCCGCACCGCCAGGGCCAGCAGAACCGCCGCCAGCCCCAGCCAGGGCAGCCCGGCCGCCAGCGCCAGGGCCAGCGCGATCAGGCTTAGGAACAGCGGGTATGTGATGATGGAGCCGGCGTGGCCGGACGGTTCGATGGCGCGCACGGTGCGCATCCAGCGCAGCTCGTGCGCGATCAGATCGGCGGCGCTGCGCTCCGTCACCGTCGTGGCGACGAGGCAGGGGCTCAGCGTCACGGGCAGGCCAAGCTCGCCAACCGCGGCGCCCAGCGCGTAATCGTCGGCCAGATGGTCGCGGAACCGCTCCAGCCCGCCCAGCCGGTCGAGCGTGGCGCGCGACAGCGCCATGGTCGCGCCGAAGCAGCCGTCCCGCCGCCCCATCAGCCGGCCGAGCAGGACCGAGGGCAAAAAGCCGTGGTCGATGAAGGCGACCCCCAGCCGCGCCCACCGCCCCACCGCCCCGCGCCCGGTGTAGAGGCAGGTCACCAGCCCAGCGCCGGGTTTCGCCAGATCGGCGGCGATGGCGTCCAGATAGCCGGGCGGCACCCGGATGTCGCTGTCGGCGATGATCAACAGGCGGTGCCGGGCGCTGGGCAGCATGTTCAGCAGGTTGCCGACTTTGCGGTTCGTGCCGTGCCGCCGCGCGTCCACCACCAGCGCGGCGTCGGCTTCCGGATGCTCCGCGATCAGGCGCCGGACGACGGCAATCGCCGGGTCGTCGGCGTTCTGCACCCCGAACACGATCTGGAAGGCCGGGTAATCCTGCCGCAGGAAGGAGCGCAGGTTGTCCGCCAGTTCCGCCTCCGCCCCGCACAGCGGTTTCAGGATGGTGATGGGCGGGCGGGCGGCGGGTGTGGGCGGGCGTTGGGCGCAAAAGCGGCCGACCGCCCAGGCGGCGGCGATCAGGGACGCCGCCCCCGCCACCGTGGCCAGCGCGAAGACGACCGCCAGAATCATCGCAATGCCCGTCACCCGAAACCTGCTCCACAGGGTAAAATCATGCCGTCGCTCGGTGTACAGGCAACAACAAAAGGCGGTTCAAGACAATGCGGATTTGGTGTCCGTGCGGCTGTCTGACTGCACTCTTTATGAAGACAGCCATCCAAATTTGGGGGTAGCGCCGGATCATTGGGGCTTCTTGTTCGCGGACATTCGCGCCGTCATAGTGCGCTTCGGATTTCTCGCCTGTTTTCCCCGACTCCCCTTCATCATCCCGGAGGCTTGCCACCGTGGTCGCCGGCAAGGTGCTTTCTTCCCTGGCCAACCCGCGGCGTCTAGCGCTGTTCGCGGCCATCCTGGCCTTTTCGGCCCTCTATCCCGGCGGGATGGCGCGGGCGCAGGTGACGCCGCGCAGCGTGGTCCAGGGCTTCTACGACACGCTGCTGGACGTGATGAGGAACGGGCGGGCGCTCGGCTTCCAGGGGCGGTTCGACCGCATCCGCCCCGCCTTCGAAAAGGCGTTCAACGTTCCGCTGATGACCCGCGTCGTGGTCGGATCGGCTTGGGCCAGCGCCACGCCGGAGCAGCAGGACAAGGCCATCGACGCCTTCACGCGCTACAGCGTCGCCAACTACGCCGCCAACTTCACCGACTACGGCGGCGAACGGCTGGAGGTGCAGGGCGAGCGTCCGACCCAGGCCGGCACGGTCGTGGAAACCGAAATCATTCCACCCGACGACAAGCCGACCGGCATCAACTTTCTCCTCCGTCCCGTGGACGGCGGATCGGGCGGGGGCGGCTGGAAGATCGCGGACGTCTTTCTGGATCGGACGATCAGCGAGCTGGCGACCCGCCGGTCGGACTTCGCGCGGACGATCCAGGACGAGGGCGTCCAGGGACTGATTGCCCGCCTCGACGCCAAGACCCGCGAGATCGCCGCAACCACACGGCAATAGGGACGAGGCAGCGCAGCAAGGGAGGGTGAGGGATGACCGTCCTGGTGACCGGCGCCACGGGGTTCGTCGGCTCGGCGGTCGCGCGCCGCCTGTTGGCGGAGGGGTTGCCCGTCCGGGCGCTGGTGCGCGGCGGCACCGACTGCCGCAACCTGGACGGGCTGGACGTCGAGGTGGTGGACGGCGACCTGCTGGACGAACCGTCGCTGCGCCGGGCGGTCCGGGGGTGCGAGGCGCTGTTCCACGTCGCCGCCGACTATCGCCTGTGGGTGCCGGACCCGGACCGGATGCACCTCATCAACGTCTTGGGCACGCGGGCGCTGATGCTGGCCGCCCTCGACGCGGGCGTGTCCCGGATCGTCCACACCAGCAGCGTCGCCACGCTCGGCCTTGTCCCGGACGGGGAGGCGGACGAGGACACGCCCTCCACCCTCGACGACATGATCGGCCCCTACAAGCGCACGAAGTTCCTGGGCGAGCAGGAGGTCCGGCGGCTGGTCGCGGAACGCGGGCTGCCCGCCGTGATCGTCAACCCCTCCACCCCCGTCGGCCCGCGCGACATCCGCCCGACCCCAACCGGCCGCATGATCGCCGACGCCGCGGCCGGCCGCATGCCGGCCTATGTGGACACCGGCCTGAACATCGTCCATGTGGACGACGTGGCCGAGGGGCACTGGCTGGCCTACCGCGACGGCAGGGTGGGAGAACGCTACATCCTCGGCGGCGACAACCTGATGCTGCGCGACATCCTGGCGATCATCGCCTCGCTGACCAACCGTCCGCCGCCGGTCATCCGCCTGCCGCACCGCGCCCTGCTGCCGGTGGCCTACGCGATGGAAGCCTTCGCCCGCGTCTCCGGCGCCGGGGCGGAACCGTTGGTGACCGTGGACGGGGTGCGGCTGTCCCGCAAGCGCATGTTCTTCCGCTCGAACAAGGCGATGGCGCAGCTTGGCTATCGCCCCCGCCCGGCGGCGGAGGCGCTGGCCGACGCCGTGGCGTGGTTCCGGGGGAATGGGGTCGGGTGAGCGATTGCGGAGGGCTCCCGCCTCATTCTGAAATCAACTCGCCACACCCTCCACCGCGCACTCCCGTTCCTTGAACCGGTCGCCTGGCAGGCGGAAACGGGCGCGGTAGCCGCCGATGCGTTCGATGGACATCTCGGCCTGAAGCTGCATGGCCAGCGCTTCGATCAGGCGCTTGCCCAAACCCTTGGCGCGTTCGCCGGTGGGCGACCCCACGCCGTTGTCGCTGACCTGGAGCAGAACGGCATCCCCGTCGCGGACCAGCCGGATGCGGATGGTGCCGGAACGGCCGTCGGGGAAGGCGTGCTTCAGGCTGTTGGTCACCAGCTCGTTGGCGATCAGGCCCAGCGGCATGGCCATGTCCATGTCGCAGGACAGCGGCGCGATCTCCATTTCGATGCCGATGCGCTCATCGGCGCTGAGCGCGCCCAGGCCCTGGCCCAGCTCCGCGAAGTAGGAGGGCAGGTCGATCCGCCGCAGATCCTCGGCCCCGTACAGCTGCTCGTGCAGGCGGGCCATCGCCTGGATGCGCTGGACGACGGCCTCGAACGCCTCCTGCGCCACGGGATCGGACAGCTGGCTCGCTTCCAGTTGCAGGATGCCGGAGATGGCCTGCATGTTGTTCTTCACCCGGTGATGGATTTCGCGGAGCAGCATCTCCTTCTCGTCCAGCGAGGCGCGAAGCCGTTCCTCCGCCTGCCGGCGGGCGGTGACGTCCAGCAGGGTGCCGAGAAAACGGACGGCGCGGCGGCGGCCGTCTTCCGCTGCCTCGAAAAGGGTCTGGCCCTGGGCGCTCAGCCAGCGCAACGTGCCGTCCGGGTGCAGGGCGCGGAACTCCACCGTGAAACGGCCGTCGCCCGCGGGGGACAGGGCGGCCCTGACCGCGGCGTCGGTCGCGGCGCGGTCGTCCGGGTGCAGCCTGCTCAAAAAGGCGTCGTAGGTGATCGGGGCACCGGCGGGCAGGCCGAACAGCACGCGGGTCCGCTGCGACCACAGCAGCGTGTCCTTCGGCAAGTCCCAGTCCCAGGTGCCCAGCCCCGTCGCCTGCACGGCGAGCCGCAGCCGTTCCTCGCTCTGGCGCAGCAGGGCTTCCGTCGCCTGCCGTTCCTGGGCGAGCTGCCGTTCCGCCACCTGCATCTTGGCCTCGGCGTTGCGCCGGGCGAGCGTGGAGGAGGCGAGCGACAGCGCGAGCACGACGCCCGTCACGCCGGCCACCTGGAGCGCCAGCAGATGCGGCTTGATGGATGATTCCGACAGCGGTGTTCCGGGCGTACCGTCCACCATGGTGAAGGTCGCGGCGGCCATGCCGACGTAATGCATGCCGACCACGGCCACGCCCATCATCAGCGCCCCGACGGTGCGCTGCCCCGGCGAGCGGACGAACCCCGCCATCCTCAGGGCGGCCGTCGCCGCGGCGACCGCGATCGCCACCGACAGCGCCACAAGGAAGGGGTCGTAGGCGACCGCCGCGTCGATGGTGATGGCCGCCATCCCCATGTAATGCATCAGCACGATGCCGCCGCCCATCAGCAGCCCGCCGGTGGCCAGCCGCCGCCATGAGGTCGGGTCCCCGCCCACCAGCGCCAGCGCGCCGCCGGTGAGCAGGATCGGCAGCATCAGCGACGCCAGGGTGATGTCGACGTCGAAGCCCAGGGGGATCGGCCGCAGCAGCGCCAGCATGCCGATGAAGTGCATCGACCAGATGCCGCCGCCCATCGCCACGGCGGAGGCCCCCAGCCAGCTCCAGCGCGCGGTGCCCGTGGCGGCCCGATACCGGCCCGCAAGGTCCAGCGCCACATAGGCGGTAAAGAACGCGACCACGGCGGAAAGGGCCACCAGCGCCGGCTGGTGGTGGCTGCTGAAATGCATGCTGTGCCGTCTCCAACCCGGCCATTCTCCCTTTTGGGGAAAAGGGCGGCCTTTGCTTCATGCTAAAATGGAATGTGACTGTTAAAAACTGGTAAATGATAAAATTGTGGGCAATAGATCAGCTGCGACGCCTGTGAAAATCAATAATCTCTCCAATCGCAAGTTGATAATAGCGTGCATGGGAAAGTGATGAATTCCGAGTAGTTCCGACGCGAGCAATCCATATTGGATCAAGAACCCGGATCTTAGGCTTGGCCTTTTGTGTGCTTCATTATCTTTATCCATTCTCCATTGATTCCATGGGGAATGGCATTCGCAGGTGCAAATAAGTATTAAAGAAGACATTATCCGTTGCATCTCCATATCCATGTGGCATGAAGAAATCTGCAAAAAGAAACAACCTTGCAAAATGGTGGTTCTGTGATTGCTGCCCTTGAGCCGGCTATGGAGAAGGTCATGACGGCCTGGGCGCATCGGTTGCGGTTCCCCTGACAGTTCCAGTGATGCCGCACTACTCTCGATTGTTCCTTTTGCTCGTGGCGGCTGTTATTCCGCTCGCGGCCTTGCAGTTCATGACGCAGTACAACCTGCGCCAATACCGTGAGGTCGAGATCCGGAACGAGGCCGTCCGCCTGCTCGACCTGATCGACGCCGAACAGCAGCGGATCGTCGCGGATGCCCAGCACGTCCTGACGACGCTCGTCGCGGCGCGCGTCGCGCAGGCGGGCATGCCCGCCTGCCAGGAGACGATGGACCGCCTGCGGGCGCAGTATCCCCGTTACCTCACCGTGGAGGTGTCGGACCGGGAGGGCATGGTCTGGTGCTCGACCGATCCGCGGACCATCGGGGTGTCCATCGCTGACCTCGGCACCTTCCGTCAGGCGCTCCAGTCCGAAGGCGTCGTGCTCGGCGAATACGGGCCGGGCATGGGAATCAGGCGGCCTGTCCTGCCGTTCCGGCTGGGTTACAGCGGGCCCGATGGCAGCCGGGCCGGCGTCGTCACCGTCCTGCTCGACATGGGCTGGCTGGAGGATGACATCGCCCGTCGCCCATTGCCGCCCGGCGCGGCGGTCCTGCTCGCCGACCGCAACGGCACCATCATGGCGCGTGTGCCGGAACGGCCGGACATGATCGGCCGCCAATTGCCTCCGCACATCGTTCAGGCTTTTCAAACGGCCAAGGGCAAGCCGTTCGAGGCGGTCGGCGTGGACGGCGTCAACCGGGTGATCGCCGTCTCTCCGCTGGAAAGCGGCGTCCGCGGCACCGTCCTGGCCATCGGCATCGACCGCGAGGCCGCGATGCGGCCGGTGAACCGGGCGATGGTCCAGTCGCTGGCCTTCTTCGGGGCGGTTCTGCTGTTGTCCTGCCTGGGGGCGGCCTGGGGGATGAGGCAGTTCCTGCGCGTGCGCGAGCGGATGCACGAGACCGCGGTGGAGATGGCCGCCGTCCTGGAAAGCACCACCGACGCCGTGGTGGAGGTGGACCGGGGCTGGCGCGTCGTCTTCCTCAACGAACGGGCCAAGGCGCTGCTGCCGCAATCCGCGGCCATGACCGGCCGGAACGGCTGGGGCGCCTTTCCCGAACTGGTCGGGAGCGAGGCTTGGCACAGCCTGCACAGGGCTATGGACGAGCGGGTTCCGGTGGAGTTCGAAATCCTGGGGCCGACGACCCGCGTCTGGTTCTCCGTGCGCGCCTTCCCGTCCGCCAAGGGGCTGGCCATCTATTTCCAGGACGTCGGCCAGCGCAAACGCCATGAGGAGGAACACGCGCGCCTGACCCGCCAGTTGGAGGAGGAGCGCAGCCTGCTTCAGGCCGTGCTCGACCACATGC
>JAEZPL010000678.1 GCA_023413605.1 Pseudomonadota bacterium | reverse complement strand
TCGTGGATCAGGACGTGGCGGACGATGGCGAACAGGTCCTCGCCCGTCTCGCACCAGTAGTCCAGGATGGGGCGGCGGTAGAGGAAGATCATGTCGGGGCCGGTGCGCAGGTCGACGACGCTCTGCCGCGTCATGTCCACGCCGCGGTACAGCCCCAGCAGATCGAAGGGGCTTTCCAGTTCCATCTCGCGCTCGGTCTCCTCGTCGGGGAAATCCTCGATCTGGATGAGGAGGTTGCCGATCGGGGCCAGAAGCTCCTTCGGGATGGTGTCCAACGCGTCCTCGGCCATCCGCTCAAGGTCGGGCATGGTGGGAGGAACGGTATGTGGGTATGCCGGTTTGCGGTTCATGCCGGGGAAGGTAGCGCCGCTTGCCGCCCAGGCCAAGCGGCGGTACATCGGGATCCACGTTTGATACGAACCGTTCAATCCACTGTGGGAGAGATAGGCCATGTCGGAGAAGCTGGTGGGCAGCAAGCGCCAGACCGCGATGAAGGAATTGCATGGCTGGTCGGAGGTGCTGGAGCGCGATGCGATCCGCAAAACCTACCATTTCCCCGACTTCCCCACCGCCTGGGGTTTCATGAGTCAGGTCGCCCTGCTGGCCGAGCGCGTCGGCCACCACCCGGAATGGTTCAACGACATGGGCCGGGTGGAGGTGATCCTGTGCACCCGTTCCGTCGATGGGCTGACCCAGGCCGACGTGGACTTCGCCCACCGCCTGGACCAGATCGCCCCGCGCGACAACCGCTGATCGCCGTGCCGAGCGCCTCACGCCGGCCACGGCGGGCGTGAGGCTGCGATCTTCCTATTCGGGCCGCAGCGGTCCCGTTACAGCCAGCCGCGGCGGCGGAAGTACCAGAGCGGCACGACGGCCGACAACACCATCAGGATGACGGCCATGGGATAGCCGAAATCCCAGTCCAGTTCCGGCATGAACTTGAAGTTCATGCCGTAGGCCGACGCGATCAGGGTGGGCGGCATCAGGGCCACCGACACGACCGAGAAGATCTTGATGATCGCGTTCTGCTCGATGTTGATCAGGCCCAGTGTGGCGTCGAGCAGGAAATTCGCCTCGTGCGCCAGGAAGCCCGCGTGTTCGTTCAGGGAACGTAGGTCGCGCGATAACGTCTTCAGCGCGGCCTTCTGCTCCTTCGTCATGCGCCCGGAGGTGACGGAGGACAGGAAGGCCACCAGTCGGTCCAGGCCGGCGAGGCTGTCGCGCACCTTGTGCGTCAGGTCGCCGGCGCGGCCGATGCCGCGCAGCACGTCCTGCAACTCGTCCGGCTTCTTGGCCTGACGGCCGAAGCCGCCGCTGTCCAGCGACTCGGTGAAGATGCGCGTGGACAGGCCGTCGATGCGCGCGCCGATCAGCTCCAGCACGTCGGCCACACGGTCGATGACCGCGTCCAGGATGCCGAGCAGTGCGTCCTCGGCGCTCGCCAGCAGTTCCGGCTGGCGCATGGTGCGCGCGGCGAAGGTGGCGACGGAGCGCGGCTCGGTGAAGCGCACCGTGATCATGTGGCGCGGCGTCAGGACGAAGGTGATCTCGCCCTGCTGCGGGTGGGGCGTGTCGGCCCGCGCGATGACGGAGGAGGTGAGATAGACGGCGTCGCCTTCCGTGTAGAGCTGGCTGGACGCCTCGATCTCCTTCATCTCCTCGCGCGTCGGCAGGTCGCAGCCGGTCGCGGCGCCGACATGGGCGCGCTCCGCTTCGTCCGGGCGAAGAAGGTCGATCCACACCGTGCCGGGCGGCAGCGGGTCGCCGATGTTGAGCGGCTGCTCGACGACCCGCCCGCCGACGCGGGCGTGGACGGTGATCATGCAAGGGCCTCGGCCGGGACCGGGGCGCCGGCCGCGCGGCAGGCGGCGGCCAGCGTGTTCAACATCAGGCAGGCGATGGTCATCGGCCCGACGCCGCCCGGCACCGGGGTGATGGCGCCCGCGACCTTCACGGCCTCGTCGAACGCCACGTCGCCGACCAGCCTGGTCTTGCCCGGTTCGGCTCCGGGAACGCGGTTGATGCCGACGTCGATCACGACGGCTCCGGGCTTGATCCAGTCGCCGCGCACCATCTCCGGCCGGCCGACGGCGGCCACCAGGATATCGGCGCGGCGGCACTCGCCGGGCAGATCCTGCGTGCGGGAATGGGCGACGGTCACCGTGCAGTCCTGCTGGGGCAGCAGCTGCGCCATCGGCTTGCCGACGATGTTGGACCGGCCGAGCACCAGCGCCCGCTTGCCCTTCAGGTCGTTGCCCAGCACGTCGCGGATCAGCAGCAGGCTGCCCAGCGGCGTGCAAGGGACGATGGCGCCGGGGCTGCCAATGGCCAGCAGGCCGGCGTTGACGACGTGGAAGCCGTCGGCGTCCTTTTCCGGCACGATGCGGGACAGCACCTTCTGGCTGTCGATGTGCTTGGGCAGCGGCAGCTGCACCAGGATGCCGTGCACCGCCGGATCGGCGTTCAGCCGGTCGATCAAGGCCAACAGGTCGGCCTCCGCCATGTCGGCCGGCATATGGTGGTCGAAGCTGTTCATGCCCAGCTCGCCCAGCGCCCGCTCCTTGGACCGGACATAGACCTGGCTTGCCGGATCCTCGCCCACCAGTACGACGGCGAGGCCGGGGGTGACGCCGTGGCTGGCCTTGAGGGCGGCCACGCCCTCCGCGACGCGCGCCCGCAGCCCCGCCGCGAACGCCTTGCCGTCGATGATCTTCGCCTCAGCCATCGGCACCCCCTGTCTCACGCCTTACTAAACATCCAACAGCGCCGTCAGGCGGCGCATCAGGTCGGCCGGGTCGCCGGCCACGCGCAGAATCTTGTTCCGGTCGGTGGCGCCGGCCACCACCGTCAGGCTGGTCTTCGGCAGTTTCCAGGCCTTGGCCAGCAGCTTCACGACGGCTTCGTTGGCCTTGCCGTTCTCCGGCACGGCCGTCACCGTCACCTTCAGCGCCTTTCCCCCCGACGCGGTGTCGGCCAGCCCGGCGATGGCGTTGCGCGACGCCTTGGGCGTCACCCGCACCGCCAGCCGGACACCGTCCGCCACCGCTTCGAAGGGGCCGGGCATCGTTTCCGCTTTTTGCGTCAGAACCGCGGCCAGTATTCGGCCATCAGGTTGCGGACGAAGAAGATCAGCAGGATCAGGATGACCGGCGAGAGGTCCATGCCGCCGAGGTTCGGCATGACGCGGCGAATCGGCCGCAGCGCCGGTTCCGTGACGCGGTAGAGGAAGTCGCCGATGGCGTAGACCGCGCGGTTGCGCGTGTTGACCACGTTGAAGGCGACCAGCCAGCTGAGCACCGCCGAGGCGATGAGCAGCCAAACATAAAGGCTGAGAACGGTGTCGATCAGCAGGTACAGTGCAATCATGCCCGGCCCGTCCCAATTCGTTCGATTTTGCGGGGCACCCTAAGCATAAGCTGCAAGCCTGTCCAGTGCCGCGCGGGGGCCGGGCCCATGGCGCATGGTGTCGCCTGAAATCGCTGCGCTTTCCTGTCGTTCAGAACGCTTGACAGGCACCCATCGCATCACCATTATCCGCCCCACGCCGGTGACGGTGTGTGGGGCCGTAGCTCAGCTGGGAGAGCGACGCGTTCGCAATGCGTAGGTCGGGAGTTCGATCCTCCTCGGCTCCACCAATCACCCCCAAGACATTGATCTGGTTCGGAAAATTGCCCCTGACGGGGCGTCGAACCCACCGTGTGACGCACCACCATCGCACACGACGCGTGCTAAAATCGGCCGCGACACCTTGCGAATCCTCCGAAAAATCACCCCGGCGCCGTAGTGCGTGCCTGTC
>JAEZPL010000646.1 GCA_023413605.1 Pseudomonadota bacterium | reverse complement strand
TCTTCGCCTACAGCTCCATCGAGCACATGGGCATCATCACCTTCGCCTTCGGCATGGGCGGGCCGCTCGCCAACTTCGCGGGGCTGCTGCACATGGCCATGCACAGCCTGACCAAGTCGGCCATCTTCTACGCCGTCGGCCATGTCGCCCAGGTGAAGGGCACGCAGCGGCTCGACAAGATCAGCGGCCTGACCGTCAGCCATCCCGTGCTGGGCTGGGGCCTGCTGATCGGCGTGGTCGCCATCGCCGGGCTGCCGCCCTTCGGCATCTTCATGAGCGAATTCCTGCTGATCACCAGCACCTTCGCGCGGGAACCGCTGCTGGCCGTGCCGCTGACGGTGGGCATCCTGGTCGCCTTCGGCGCGCTGGTGCTGCGGGTGCAGCAGCTGTGTTTCGGCGCGCCGGGCGGCGAGAGCGCACCCATCCGGGGCTCCATGGTGCCGCTGTTCGCGCATCTCGGGCTGGTGCTGGTGGCCGGCGTCTGGCTGCCGGGTCCGCTGGTGGCCTGGTTCCAGACCGTCGCGGCGTTGCTGGGGTAGGGGAGGCGGCATGTACGGAGAGCAGCCCCTGTTCGGACTGATGAACCGGATCGGCACCCTGGTCGAGCAGCACCGCCCCTGGCCGCGCTACCGCGTGACCCGCGAGGGGTGGGGGCAATTCATCGAGGAACTGGCGGGCAACGCCTGGAGCCTCGTCGGCTTGTGGGGCGAGCCGCGCAAGGTGCACGCGGCCATCCGCGAGGACCTGTCCGGCGACGTCGCGGTGATCAGCCTGGAATGCCCGCAGGGGCGTTTCCCCAGCCTCAGCCCCGTGCGGCCAGCCGCCAACCGGTTGGAGCGCGCCGCGCAAGACCTGTACGGCCTCACGGCGGAGCGCACGACCGACCCGCGGCCCTGGCTGGACCACGACGCCTGGGGCGTGCGCCGCCCGCTGTCCGACCATCCGGGCGCGCCGGCGCCCAACCCCGGCCCCTACACCTACCTGCCGGTGGAAGGCGAAGGCCTGCACCAGATTCCGGTCGGCCCGGTCCACGCCGGCATCATCGAACCCGGCCACTTCCGCTTCACCGCCAACGGCGAGACGGTGGTGCGTCTGGAGGAGCGGCTCGGCTACGTCCACAAGGGGATCGAGGGGTTGATGCGCGGCAAGACCGTGCAGGACGCCGCCCGGCTCGCCGCCCGCGTGTCCGGCGACAGCACGGTGGCGCACAGCCTCGCCTTTGCCCGCGCGGTGGAGGCGGCGTTGGGCGTCCGCGTGCCGCCACGCGCCGTGTGGCTGCGCGCGCTGATGGCGGAGTTGGAGCGCATCGCCAACCATCTGGGCGACATCGGCGCGGTGTGCAACGACGCCGCCTTCGCCTTTATGCTGGCGGAAATGAGCCAACTGCGTGAAAGCGTCCTGCGCACGGCCGACACCTGTTTCGGCCACCGGCTGATGATGGACCGCGTGGTGCCCGGCGGTGTGGCGGTGGACCTGCACGACCGTGGGCCGGCGCTGCTGCTCGACCTCGCCGCCGACCTGCGTCGGCGCTTCGCGCCGCTGGTCGCGATCTACGACGGGAAAGCCTCGCTGCAGGACCGCACCGTGACGACGGGAATCGTCTCGGCCGGTCTGGTCAACCGGTTCGGGGCCGGCGGCTATGTCGGCCGCGCCTCCGGCCGCGACTTCGACGCCCGCCGCAACCCCGGCTACGCGCCCTACGACGATCTGGAATTCGAGGTGCCGGTGCTGACCGACGGCGACGTCAATGCCCGCGTCTGGATCCGGATACGAGAGGTGGAGCAGTCGATCGGCTTGGTCGAGCAGATCGTGAAGCGCCTTCCCAGCGTTCCGCGCGGGCTGGACGGCAGCACGCCGTTGCCGCTGGCGTCGTTGATGGACGGGCAGGGCGGGGAGGAGGAAGGGCCAAAGGAAGGAATAGCGCTGGTGGAGTCGTTCCGCGGCGAGATCATGACCTGGGTCCGCGTGAACGGCGACGGCACCATCGACCGCTGCCACCCGCGCGATCCGTCCTGGTTCCAGTGGCCGCTTCTGGAGGCCGCCATCGAGGGCAACATCGTGGCCGACTTCCCCCTGTGCAACAAGTCGTTCAACTGTTCCTATTCGGGCCACGACCTGTAGAAGGCGGCCCCTCGCAAGGTCGCCTTTCAGAGTTCGCCTTTGGGAGTTCGCCGGTGTTCAAACACATTCTGAAATCCCTGACGGGCGGCCCCGTCACCGAAGCGGCCCCGGCGCCCGCGGAACCGGCCCTGGCGGAGTTGGCCGGCAAGCTCCAGAAGGCCGCCAAGGCGCGGCTTGGCCGCAGCCTGTCCATCCGCGAGGTGGACGCGGGCTCGTGCAACGGGTGCGAGCTGGAAATCCACGCGCTGAACAACCCGATCTATGATCTGGAGCGCTTCGGCATCCGTTTCGTCGCGTCACCGCGTCACGCCGATGTGCTGCTGGTCACCGGCCCGGTCACCAAGAACATGCGGGAAGCGCTGTTCCGCACCTGGGACGCCACGCCGGATCCGAAGTGGGTCGTTGCCTGCGGCGACTGCGCCATCGACGGCGGTGTTTTCAAGGGCAGCTACGCCAACGTCGGTCCCGCCGAGGCCGTGGTGCCCGTGGATCTGCGCATTCCCGGCTGCCCGCCGCGTCCGGCCGAACTGCTGGCCGGACTGCTGGCGCTGCTGGAGACCAGCGCCGCCCAGGGAACCGCTGGCCCTGGCGAACGGGCTACCGCCGACGGCCCTTGACGACGACCGCTTGCCGTTGGAACAGGGCGTGCTTTTGCGCCGTATAGTTCAGCGTTGCGGGGCGGTGCCGATGCCGCGGCCGTGGAGCCTTCGGAGCTTCGGACCATGGGGGCAAACGCGCTGATAAGGTGCGTGCTGCTGGTGGGAGCGTTGTTTCTGCCGTCAGCGTGCGCGGTGCAGACGGTGGACTGTTGGCAGCTCAACGACCAGGAGCTTGCCGATGCCCGAAAGCATGGGCGGTGCGGAGACGCCTTCGCGCGAAACCATCAGGAAATCGTCCCGGTCGGCAGCGTGACGCCGCCGCAGCGGCGCAAGCCGCGTCCACCCAGTGCCCAGCACACGGACGATCCGGAATCCGCCATAGTGGCCACGGACGCCAGGAAGAAGCGGAAGCCCGGCGGAAGCCCTACCGCAACCCAATCCGCCCAGAGCTTTCCATAATCCTGCTTATATGATTTTTGACGACTCCGCTGCGGCATGCTCCGGTATGTTCCGCGCTTGGAGGCTTTCGGGAATCGCGCTAAAACGGATTCAACATGTTTGCGAGGAATTCGGCGTGTCACTCGGCGTGCGCAGACTTGGCAGGATGCCGGTGTTGATCACCGCGGCACTTGCGTCGACGATGGTGGCCGCAGCGTTGTGGCAAGGCGGCAGCAACGCTCCTCCAACCGTACCGGTGCCGCCGGTGTCAGCGCCTGCCCCCGAACAGACTGAAACGCCATCCCAGAGTGCATCGCTTGATTCCACTTCTGCGGAAG
>JAEZPL010000509.1 GCA_023413605.1 Pseudomonadota bacterium | reverse complement strand
CCCCAGGCCAGCCGCTCGTCATAGGGCCGCGCCTGCCAGCGCTTGCCGGAAAGGGAATGGGCAACGTTGAGAAAGGCGGGAACGGTGTCGGTCATGCTGGCCCCTGATTGGAGACATATGGTGCCATGGAAGGGGCCGAAGCCATAGCAGATGACACGGAGCGGGGGCCAGGAAATGGCGGCGTGACAAGGAGCGGCGGCGGCTCCCCTTTTGGAACAGGACCGGTGCTGGAGGCCAGACTCTCGGCACGCAGGGGGCGGCGCCAACACGGACGCCGCCCCCCTTTCAGGCCGTCACCACCCGGATTGGCGCATCAGGCAGCCCGGATCCGCTCGATGAAGGACTGCACCTCGTTGCGCAGATGCTCTGCCTGCTCCGACAGCGTCCGGGAGGCTTGAAGCACGTCCTGAGCCATATGCCCCGTCTCGCCGGATGCCTGCGTCACGCCCGAAATGTTCGCCGTGACGTCCCGTGTCCCCACGGCGGCCTGTTGGATGTTGTGCGAGATTTCGGAGGTGACCGTCCCCTGCTCGTCGGCCGTGGCGATCACCGCGGTGACGTTCTCGTTGATGGAGGTGATCATGCGGCCGATGTCGCGGATGGCCTCCACAGCCTCGCCCGTCACCTCCTGCATCTGCTGGATTTGCAGGCGGATGTCGTCGGTAGCCTTCGCCGTCTGGTTGGCAAGGTTCTTGACCTCCTGCGCCACGACCGCGAAGCCCTTGCCGGCTTCGCCGGCGCGGGCCGCCTCGATGGTGGCGTTCAAGGCCAGAAGGTTGGTCTGGCTGGCGATCTGCTGAATGAAGCCGGTGACGTCGCCGATGCGCTGCGCCGCGGCGACGAGGCATTCGACCGTGCCGTTGGTGCGGTCCACCTGGGACGCGGCGGCGCTCGCGGTCTCCGCGGACACGTTGATCAGGTGCGTGATCTCGGTGATCGAGGACACCAGCCCGTCGGCGGCGTGAGCGACGTTCTGCACGTTGGTCGTCGCCTGTTCGGAGGCCGCCGCGACGGCCATCGATTGCCGGCTGGTTTCCTGGGCGATTCCGGTCAAGGAGCGTGCGCTGGCCTCCAACTGCGCGGCCCCGGAGGAAACCGCCGATGCGATCCCCGACAGAGCGGCTTCGAAGGAGTCGGCGAGGCGTGCCATTTCCTCGTGACGCTGGGCGGCGGCGCGCAGCTCCTGCTCATGCTTTTCGTGCTCCAGCTCGGCGACGTGGGCAAGGCTCTTCTGGAACACCTGGAGCGCCCGGTTGACCTGACCGATCTCGTCGCTCCGCTGGGTGCCGTCGATGGTCATCGAATAATCGCCGGTCGCCAACCGTTCGATGGCCGCCACGGTCACGGCCAGCGGGCGGCGCACGACGATCACGCCGACGACGCTCAGCAGGCCGGCCAGAACGACCAGCGTCGCCACGCCCCCGGCCAACGTCCAGTTCTGGATCATCAGCGAAGGCTCGTTGACCTTGTCCAGTGGAATGCTGGTCAACATGCCCCACGGCGTGCCCGTCGTACCGATGACGATCGGGATGAGGAAGTTCTGGAGATGGCCGTTGGTGGACGGGTCGACGCTGGAGAATTCCCGGTGCGTGCCGCTCTTGACGTCCGCCGTCACGGCCGCGAGCTGGCTGTCCACCTCGGCCACCGGCTTGCCGAGCGCGCCGCGCTCGTGGAACGCCGCCCAGGCGCCCCGGTGGGAGATGAGGGAGATCCGGCCGGTTTCGAGTGGACGGACCTTCGCGAGCTTGTCCGAAATGCGCTCCAGCGGAAGGCTGCTGCCCACGGCGCCGACGACCCGGCGGTCCACGATGACCGGCGCCACCAGCGCAACCATCTCGACCGTCTTGTCGCCCACCTTGGCCTTGTAGGGTTCGGTGATGACCGGCTTGCGGGTGGACTTGGCGCGGAAATAATACTCGGCCGCCGGCCCGCTCTCCAGCGGCTCCTCAGCGGCGCCCACCTTGATCTGCTTGTTCTCCCGATACCATTGGGGCAGGAAACGGCCCTTGTCGTTGCTGCCCAGCTCGTCGCGGCTTTCGGTGTCGGGTCCCAGCGCGTTCGGCTCGAACACGGCCCACAGGCTGAAGAGGTCGGGATCGCCTTCGATCATCGCGCGCATGACGTCGTTGTAGGCCGTCCGGTCCGTCACCCAACTGCGGCGCATCATGCCGAACGCGTTGGCCAGCGCTTCGACCGTCGCCATACCGCGATTGAGCTCTCCCTTGATCTCCTCCGCATAATGCCCGCCGACCTCGCTGCTGTGGCGCAGCGCCAGATCGCTGATGACCGCGTTGTTCGCGCTCGACAGCAGGGCGATGCCGCCTGCGAAAATGACCGTGAGCATCGCGACGGCATAGAGGATGAATTTGCCCGTGAGGCTCTTTGCGCCGCTAAGAAGTCGGCCCACCATGTGGCTTTTCCCTTTCCACTCCGACCCGGTTCCATGCCGGTCGGCAGACACTGTCTGGGGGAGGAGCGGCGGGGCCGGCGAACCGGACCCCCGCCGCGCGACGGATCAGGGACGCTGCATCGCGCAGCTCGCCTGGACCGGATACAGGACGTCGTCGGCCGCGACCACCTTCACCGGCTTGAAGCCCATGTCGGTTCCGTCGATCGGATACTTCACGCCCTTCTCAACCCGCGACACCACAACCGGCATGACCACCTGATGGTCTTCCTTGCGAACCGCCAAGTTGCCGACGTCCGTCTTGAGGACGGTGTTCTCCAACGCCTGCGCGATCTGGGTCGCCTTGATCGGACCGCCGCCGAAATTCACGGATTCCAGAGCCTTGGCCAGCATCGTGATGGCGTTGACCGCGTTCGGCTCGACATAGACCGGGAAATGGCCCGTGGCCTTTTCGTAGTCCTTCGCGAAGGAGCCGTCACTCAGCTCGATGTTGTAGGGATGGGCGACGTAGTGGCCGAGCGCGACGTCGCCTGCGTTGCTGATGTTGCCGACCTGGTCGAGGAAGGCGGTGCCGAACCGGGTCTTCAAGCCGGCATCACCGGCCGCTTTCATCAGCAGCAGCAGATCGTTCGACCAATTGCCGGTGATGACGGTGTCGGGCTTCGCCTCCTGGATCTTCGTCACGTAGGGCGTGAAGTCCTGAATGCGGCTGACGTCGTGCAGAACGGCCTCCACCACCTCGTACCCGCCGCTGGCGGCGTTGGACTTGATGGCAGCCTCCATGTCCTTGCCCCAGGAATAGTTCTGGTTGATGGAGTAGACGCGCTTCCCAAGCGAGCCTTCGTCCTTCATCACCTTCACAAGGGCGCCGACGCGCATCGGAGCAGTGGTGGTGAAGCGGAAGCTGTGGAAATGGCACTTTTCGCCGGTCAGCTCCATCGCCTCGGCGCCGACGTTGAAGTAGATGACTTCCTTGCCCGGATTGTTCTGGTTGTGCTGCCGGATGTCGTCCGACAACTGCGCGGCGATGGCCGACGACGAGGCCTGGATGACCACGTGGACACCCTCGGCCACCGCCTGCTGGAACTTTTCCGAGGCGCCGGCCGGGCGCCCGCCGGAGTTGTACTCGGTGATGACGACCTTTTCCCCGTTGAAGCCGCCACGCGCGTTCAGCGCATCGAACACGTAGCGGGCGGCAAACACGTAAGGGCGGCCGGTCGACGCCATGGCGCCCGAAAGGCTTTCAATGATGGCCACGCGCAACGGCTCCGCCTGTGCGCCCGACGACAGGACAGCGAGCACGGCGGCTCCGGTGAAGGATTTGAGCAAGGACTTCATGGGTCTGTTTCCTTCAGTGAATTCTTTGGTGGTTCTGGTCACATTCGCAGGGCGCTGCGTCCGCCGTCGGGGCACCGGATGGAGGATTGGGGGCGCAGCACCGGACTGACTGGCCACGCTTCGTCTCCCGAAGCGGCCGGACTCCACACTGCGTCGCAGCAGGCCTTTGGAGATCGCCGGAAAAGTCGGGCCTGTCCGCGCCCCCTTCGGTGTTTGCGGCAGCAAGGCCGGGTGCCGTCGTCAATCGCCGCACTCTCGAGGCTGGCGCGCCTGTCTGCATGCCCTACCGTCCACAAGGTTGATGAGACGGCCTAGTTATGGCGCTTTTTTGGTGCATTTCACACAATCTCGATTACCAAAGCATGCGTCAAACCGTCTCGCCCCTTCACAGAAATCGATTACTGTTCTGAAATGACACGCAGAAAATTATTTATCATTTCGATGTGCACGTATAAAAGAAGGAGCTCCTCGCCCGTCATGCCTTCACCTATGCACACAGGGTTATGTCCGCCTGGAATCCTGAGCGGAACACCAGCACCGGGGGCTTTTGTCTTTGAACAGTGATTGATCGAGCTGCCTTGTTCAAAAGCAAGACAATTGCCCGGCCTTGCGCTCAACGGCGAAGGCAACAGTCGGCGCGCGCAACAGTGATGCGCAATTGATTGGGCGGCTCCCCGTGGGGTTTCCCCGCACTGTTGGAAGTGATGCCCAGTCTTTCCCGTCCGGCAAGGGGGAACAGCTGCGACTCAACCGTCCCGTTGACGTTGACCGCTGCCGCAATCGTGGTTTCGTCTTTGACGCGCCATTGGGTGACCACAGCGGCTCGGCAAGGCCGATCTATCCCGATCCTGCGGCGCAAACGCCACCGGGGCGCGAATGTGGACGCTCATGTTGGCGAAGCCGGCCCCATGCTGGGCGAGCCAGTCCTGATCAGTCGCGGGCTGACCCGCGAGCCACGCGCGAAGGGCGTGGAGTCGAACAGCATTACCACGAGGGCAGGACGTCGCGAGGGGGCACCAGGCCCCCTCGCCTGCCCTTGGTCGTTACTTCACGATGCCCGTCTTGCGGGTGAAGTTGTGGTGCGCCTCGACGTAGCGCACGGTGCCGGAC
>JAEZPL010000492.1 GCA_023413605.1 Pseudomonadota bacterium | reverse complement strand
TCTCGCGCATGGTGCCGTAGCGCACGGCGTTGGTGCCGCTGGCGCGGGTGGAGGCCATGCCGCCCAGCGAGGCGTCGGCGCCGGGGTCGATGGGGAAGAACAGGCCGGTGTCGCGCAGATGCTCGTTCAACTGCTTGCGCGTCACGCCGGCCTGGACGGTGACGTCCAGATCCTCCGGGCTGACGCGCAGCACCTCCTTCATGCCCGACACGTCGATGCAGATGCCGCCGGCCAGCGCCGCCACGCCGCCTTCCAGCGAGGTGCCGGTGCCGAAGGGGACGATCGGCAGCTTGTGCTTCGCGCAGATTTTCACGATGGCGCTGACTTCCTCCGTCGAGGTGGCGAAGGCCACGCCGTCGGGCGGGAAGTTGGGGTGGTAGGACTCGTCCTTGCCGTGATGCTCGCGCACCGCCGCGGAGGTGCTGAACCGGTCCCCGAGCAGGGCCTTGAACTCGGCCTTCATCTCGTCGGTAAAGGCGACGCGAGGCTGGGCGGTGGGAACAACGGACATGGACGAAGTCTCCCCTGCGGGTGCTTGTGTGTTGAACGCATTGGTAGGACCGCGAAGGCTAAAGCCGCGCGATGACGCTGGCAAGCCAAGCCTGCGCAACCCACGAATACCTCAGCCCGCGCAGTCAACGATCGAAATCAGGGAGGCACGCGTTCCATCCGGGGCGGGCCGGAGGCGGACGCGGCACCCCTTTTCATGCGCGCGAACCCGCGAAATCGGACATGCGCCGTCGCGCCGGAGGGCATCCGCATGAAGAATTGCCACCCCGTTTCGATGGTGTTAACTGGGCGGTCCGTCAGGATTTCCATCCGTCTACAATGATGCGGCGGCGATCGGAATAGTTCCAAGACATTATTGGCATTTTCCCTTGTGGCTCTTTCCCCGATCCACGCTGTTCACCTCATGTGATCTTGCACGCCGGAGAAGGAACGCGACCGCATGCACAGCACGATTTTTCACGAGGGCTGGTGGCTTGACGTCGTGTCCGGCGGTCACTGGGGAACCGCCGTTGCCGAGAAGGGCGGGCATGTCTTCGGCTGGCTGCCCTACAGCACCTTCAAGGCGCAGGGGCTGACGGCCTGCGGCGCGCCCCCGCTGACGCGGGTGCTGCACCCCGTCATCTCCGTGGACGGCAAGAAGAACGAATCCCTGAACCGCAAGACGCTGGCCATCGTGTCGGAGATCGTGGAGCAGTTGCCGAGCGCGCATTTCACGCATTTCGTGCTCGGCCCCGACAGCCCGGACGCGCTGGCCTGGCAGATGAACGGCTTCCGCACGCGGCTGCTGCACACCATCCTGATCGACACCCGCCGTCCGGATTTCGACGCCTGGGGCGAGATGCGCGACAAGACCCGCAACGTGATCCGGCGCGCGCAGGAACGGCTGAACGTCGTGACCCTGCCGGCCTCGGCCTTCCGAACCTTCTACGAAGAGAATCTGGCGGGCGCCTCACCCTATTTCGACCTTGGCCAGATCGAACCGCTGCACGAGGCGGCGGACAAGCGCGGGCGCGGGCGCATCCTGGCGGCCTTCGACTGGAAGGGCGTGCTGCACGCCGCCGTCTTCTTCGTCTGGGACGAGACAGACTATTATTATTTCCTGTCCACCCGAGGCCGCGATTCGACCGAGCTTGGCGCCGTCAGCCTGCTGGTCTGGCACGGCATCCGCGACGCGCAGGAACGCGGCCTGCGCTTCGACTTCGACGGCGTCACGAACCGCCAGCGCCTGCAATTCATGATGGGCTTCGGCGGCACCGTCGCCCACCGCACCGTCGTGGAAAAGGGAAGCCTGCTGTTCGACGCCCGCCGGCACCTGGGTTCCTTCAAGCACCGCGTCATCGAGCGCCAGCGCGTGCTGATGGCCCGTTTGCATGAGGGCCGGCCGAAGGCGGCGGTTGGGGCGGCGGAAGGGACGGTGGAGGGCGATGCGCCCGCGGAGCGGGGCGGAGACCGGGGAGACCGGGAAGCGCCGAAATCCGACGCACCGGCCTTGCCGATGCCGTGATGGTTTCCCTCTTCCCTCTGGCCTTTCGCGCCCGCTTGCGGGCGCAGTCGGCGACAGGCGGCCTTTGGCCGCCGCGGGCGGGAGAGAGGCAGGGTGAGGGGGCGGCCGCAGGCCGGAAAAGCACTGCAATAAGGTTGCGTTTCCGCCCTTCGGGCGCCCCCTCATCCTAACCTTCTCCCCAGAGGGGAGAAGGGATCCCGGAGGGGAGAAGGGACTGGATCAGGCCTCCCCGAAGCCGCCGCCGCCGGGGGTTTCGACCACCAGGACGTCGCCCTCGCCCATCGAGGTCTTGTCCTGGGGGCCGAGTTCCTCGACGGCGCCGTCCGTGCGCTGGACCCAGGTGCGGCCGATCTGGCCGGGCTCACCGCCCTTCAGGCCGAAGGGGGGAACGCGGCGGTGGTTGGACAGGATGGCCGCCGTCATCGGTTCCAGGAACCTCAGCCGCCGCACCACGCCGTCGCCGCCGCGCCAGCGCCCCGCCCCGCCCGACCCGCGGCGGATGCGGAAGCCTTCCAGCAGAACGGGGAAGCGCCATTCCAGCACCTCCGGATCCGTCAGGCGGGAGTTGGTCATGTGGGTGTGCACCGCGTCCGTCCCGTCGAAGCCGGGGCCGGCGCCGGAGCCGCCGCAGATCGTTTCGTAATACTGGTAGCGGTCGTTGCCGAAGGTCGTGTTGTTCATCGTCCCCTGCGCGGAGGCCATCACGCCCAGCGCGCCGTACAGCGCGTCGGTGATGCACTGGCTGGTTTCCACGTTGCCGGCCACCACCGCGGCGGGGTAGCTGGACGACAGCATGGAGCCGGGCGGGATGATGATCTCGATGGGCTTCAGGCAGCCCTCGTTCATCGGGATCTCGTCGTCCACCAGCGTGCGGAAGACATAGAGAACCGCCGCGCGGCAGACCGCCGTGGGGGCGTTGAAATTGCTGGTCAGCTGCGGGCTGGTGCCGGTGAAGTCCACCGTGGCGGAGCGGTTGTCCTTGTCGATGGAAATCCGCACCTTGATGACCGCGCCGTTGTCCAGCTCCTGCACGAACTCGCCGTCGGTCAGCACGTCGATGGCGCGGCGGACCTGCTCCTCCGCGTTGTCCTGGACGAGGCGCATGTAGGCCCGCACCGTGCCCAGCCCGAACTGCGCGACGATGCGGCGAAGTTCCTGCACGCCCTGTTCGTTGGCGGCGATCTGGGCCTTCAGGTCCCCCAGGTTCTGCGCGACGTTGCGCGCGGGATACGGGCCGGCGGTGAAAAGCTCCACCACCCGCTCCTCCTGGAACTCGCCGCGTTCGACCAGCAGGATGTTGTCGAGCAACACGCCTTCCTGGTCGATGGTCGTGCTGTCCGGCGGCATGGAGCCTGGAGTGATGCCGCCGACATCCGCGTGATGCCCGCGCGACGCCACGTAGAACAGAACCTCGTTACCCGCATCGTCGAAGACCGGGGTGATGATGGTGATGTCCGGCAGGTGCGTGCCCCCGTGATAGGGGTCGTTCAGCATGTAGACATCGCCGGGATTCATCCGGCCCTGGCGCTGCTCCACGATGGCGCGCACGCTCTCGCCCATGGAGCCGAGATGCACGGGCATGTGCGGGGCGTTGGCGATCAGCCCGCCGGCCGCGTCGAACAGCGCGCAGGAGAAGTCCAGCCGTTCCTTGATGTTCACGGAATAGGCGGTCTTTTCCAGGGTGAAGCCCATCTGTTCCGCGATGGACATGAAGAGGTTGTTGAAGACCTCCAGCATCACCGGGTCGGCCTGGGTGCCGACCGCCACGCGCTGCGGCAACTCCTCGTACCGGGTGAGGACGAGGTGGTTCTTGCGCGTCACTTCCGCGATCCAGCCCGGCTCGATCACGGTGGTCGCGATCTTCTCCTTGACGATGGCCGGGCCGGCGATGCGGTTGCCGGGCTGAAGCTGGTCGCGGTCGTAGACCGGGGCCTCGCGGTCCTCGCCGCCGGTGTGGACCGTCAGCGTGGCGAGGCGGCGCGGCAGGGCGCCGGTGACGCTGGGCAGATCCTGGTCGTCGGTGCTTTCGGTGCGGCCCACGGCCTCCACCGACACGGCCTCCACCACCAGGGCCTTACCCTCCATCATGAAGCCGTAACGCTGGCGGTGCGCGGCCTCGAAGGCGGCCTTCATCGAATCGAGCGGGCCGAAATCGACGATCAGCGCGCTGTCGGAGCCTTCCACCTTGATGTGCGCCTTGCGGTGGACGACCAGACGGCTGTCGGGCACGCCCTGGCGGGCGAGTTCGACGCGCCCTTCGCCCTCCAGCACCGCCAGCGTCTCGGCCAGTTGGTCGACGAGCGCGGCGTCAAGCCGGGCCTCCACCGCGCGTTCGCGGATGGCGACCGTGTCGGCCAGCCCGATGCCGTAGGCGGACAGCACGCCCGCGTGCGGGTGCAGGAAGACCTTCTTCATGCCCAGCGCGTCGGCCACGAGGCAGACATGCTGGCCCGCCGCCCCGCCGAATCCGTTCAGCGTGTATTGCGTGACGTCGTAGCCGCGCTGGACCGAAATCTTCTTGATGGCGTTCGCCATGTTGTCCACGGCGATCTTCAGGAAGCCCTCGGCGACCTGATGCGGCGTCATTTCGGTGCCGAGCGACTCGTTCACCTCGGCGGCCAGTTCGGCGAAGCGGCGGCGGACGATGTCGGCGTCCAGCGGCTGGTCGGCGTCCGGCCCGAAGACGTGCGGGAAGAAGTTCGGGTGCAGCTTGCCGACCATGACGTTGCAGTCGGTCACGGTCAGCGGGCCGCCGCGGCGGTAGCAGGCCGGTCCGGGGTTGGCCCCGGCGCTTTCCGGCCCCACGCGGAAGCGGGCGCCGTCGAAGAAGCAGACGGAGCCGCCGCCGGCCGCCACGGTGTGGATGTGCATCATGGGCGCGCGCATGCGCACGCCGGCCACCACCGTGTCGAAGGCGCGCTCATACTCCCCGGCGTAGTGCGACACGTCGGTGGAGGTGCCGCCCATGTCGAAGCCGATGACCTTGTCGAACCCGGCCATGCGCGCGGTGCGCACGGCGCCGACGACGCCGCCCGCGGGGCCGGACAGGATGGCGTCCTTGCCCTGGAACCAGCGCGCGTCGGTCAGGCCGCCGTTCGACTGCATGAACATCAGGCGGACGCCGTTCAGCGCCCCCGCCACCTGTTCCACATACCGGCGCAGGATGGGGGAGAGGTAGGCGTCCACCACCGTGGTGTCGCCGCGCCCGACGATCTTCATCAGCGGGCTGACCTGATGGCTGACCGACACCTGCGTGAAGCCGATGGACCGGGCGAGCGAGGCGACCTGCCGTTCATGCTCCGGGAAGCGGTAGCCGTGCATCAGCACCACCGCCGCGGCGCGGAAGCCGTCGCGGTGCGCGTCCTCCAGCTGAAGGCGGACGGCGCGCAGGTCCACCGGCTTCAGCACGGTGCCGTCGGCCTTGATGCGCTCCGGCACCTCGACCACGCGGTCGTAGAGCAGCTCGGGCAAGACGATGTGGCGCGCGAAAATCTTGGGCCGCGCCTGATAGCCGATGCGGAGCTGGTCGCCGAGCCCTTCGGTGATGAGCAGGAGCGTCCGTTCCCCCTTGCGTTCCAGCAGCGCGTTGGTGGCGACGGTCGTGCCCATCTTGACCGCCTCCACACCCTCCGCCGGGATCGGCTGGTCGGCGTCGAGGCCGAGCAGGTCGCGGATGCCCTGGATGGCGGCGTCCCGGTAACGCTCCGGATTTTCGGACAGAAGCTTGTGCGTGACGACCAAACCATCGGGGCGTTTCGCCACGATGTCGGTGAAGGTGCCGCCTCGGTCGATCCAGAACTGCCACCGGCCCTGCACCTGCGGCGCCGCATTGGGCTCCATACCCCACTCCCTGTGCTTCCTGGCTTTGAAGGGAGTGTGACCATATGCCGCCGGAGGTCAAGCCGGGGTGGGCGAAAGGGTGGATTTCACCGATTCAGGCGGCCCTGACCATCGTCGGGATGTGGTCCAGCACGGTGTTGAAGGCCCCGGCCCCGTCCTCCAGCGCTTCGAGCGCGAGCGAGAACTGGTTCGGCGGCGGCAGTTCGAAGGTGACGGCGATTTCGCCGCCTTCCAGCCGCATCCGGCCGCCGAACTTGCGCGACAGGGCGCGCATGCGGACGTTGTCGGTCAGGCACATCATGTGCAGCCGCCGGATCGCGCGGTTGCCGGCGATGGTCAGGCTGCGGCGAATCAGCGTGGTGCCGACCTTCTGCCCCTGAAGCCCCTTTTCGACGCTGACGGCCAGTTCGGCCTCGTGCGGCCAGATCAGCCGGTCGGTGCACAGCTCCACCGCGGCGCGCAGCTCGCCCTGGACGAAGGCGCCGACCAGGATCGTGCGGCCCCAGTCCATCCTTGCGCAATGCTCGTCGATGGTCGCGTCGGACACGGTGCCGGTGAAGCGGGCGTAGCGGTCGGCCGTGTCCAGCCGCAGCAGATGCGCCCGGTACTGGCCGAGTTCTGCGGGAAGGAGCTTGCGGAAGGCAGGCATGGTGCGGGCTCGCGGTCGTCGATGGACATCATCGCACTGCGCAGCACGTTCCGGTCCCGGTTCGGTCCTTGTGGATGATGGACCCTTCGGCCGTTGGCTCGGCCGCCGTTTCTATTGCACCGCAACATGGAGCGGCGCCAGGGAATGACAAGGACGCCGCCCCATGACAGCCAAGCTTGTTGCGCCGCAGCAACAGTGCCGCACCGGAAGCCATGGCCGGCTGGGCGGTTGGCGGGGCGGTTGGCGGGGCGGAATCCGCCCGCTATGCTGCGCGGCGACGGGCGAAAGGCGGATTTCATGAGCATCTCGGGCACAATCCTGGGCGGAGCGGCGGGCTTCGCCATCGGCGGACCGATCGGCGCGCTGGTCGGGCTGGCCGCGGGCCGCGTGGTCGACCGCGGAATGCAGGGCCTGTGCGGCCCGGCCGACGCCACCAAGTCCATCGCCTTCACCATCGGCGTCATCGCGCTGTCGGCCAAGATGGCGCGCGCCGACGGCGTGGTGAAGCGGGTCGAGGTGGACACCTTCAACCGCCTGTTCCGCGTACCGCCGGAGGAGTTGCCCAACGTCGGCCGAATCTTCGACCTCGCGCGGACGGACACGCACGGGTTCGAGGAATACGCCAAGCAGATCGCCGCCCTGTTCGAGGACCGGCGCGCCGTGCTGGAAGAGCTGCTGGACAGCCTTCTGATGATCGCGGAGGCCGACGACGAACTGCACGAGACGGAGGTGGAGTATCTGCGCAACGTCGCCCGCATCTTCGGATTCGCCGACGCCGATTTCGAGCGCATCCTTGCCGGGCACCACATCGCCGGCACGCCGGACGAGACCGACCCCTACGGCGTGCTGGGCGTCAGCCGCACCGCCACCGACGACGAGATCAAGGCGGCCCACCGCCGGCTGGTGCGCGAGCACCACCCCGACACGCTGATCGCGCAAGGCCTGCCGCAGGAGTTCGTGGATCTGGCGACCCAGAAGGTCGCGGCGATCAACGCGGCGTACGACCGGATCGGAAAGCTGCGGGGACGGTAAGCCATCCACCAATTCCCTCTCCCCTCTGGGGAGAAGGGCTTCGCCTGGACGCATCCCGGCCCCGGCGCAATCGTGGGTCGCGGGGGCGCGGGGCGCGCGCTATATAAGCACCCTCCCGCATTCCTGATTGTTGGGTCATGGCTCCTCCCGCTCCCATCACCGCGCTCCAGGGCGTGTCCGTCACCTTCGGCGGGCGGCCGCTGTTCGAATCCATCGACCTGTCCATCGGGCGGGGCGACAAGGCCTGCCTGGTCGGGCGCAACGGCTCCGGCAAATCCACGCTGATGAAGGTGCTGGGCGGCATCATCCAGCCGGACGGCGGGACGGTCTTCGTGCAGCCGGGCACGCGAATCGCCTACCTGCCGCAGGAGCCGGACTTCACGGGCTGCGCCACGGTGCACGACTACGTCGCCGCCGGCCTGCCCGCCGATGAGCGGGACGAGGCGCACCGGGTGGACGCGGTGCTGGACCGGCTGCAGGTGCAGGGGCATCTGGACCCGAACACGCTGTCGGGCGGCGAGGCGAGGCGCGCGGCGCTGGCCCGCACGCTGGTCGGCAATCCCGACGTGATGCTGCTGGACGAGCCGACCAACCACCTGGACCTGCCCACCATCGAGTGGCTGGAGGACGAGCTGCTGGCCTATCGCGGCGGGCTGCTGCTGATCAGCCACGACCGCAGCTTCCTGAACCGGCTGGCGAAGCGGACGCTGTGGCTGGACCGCGGCACCGTGCGCGCCACCGACCGCGGCTTCGCCGAGTTCGAGACCTGGCAGGCCGAGGTGTTCGAGGCGGAGGAGATCGCGGCCCAGAAGCTGGACCGTAAGATCGAAGGCGAAATGAAGTGGCTGCGCGAGGGCATTTCCGCCCGCCGCACCCGCAACATGGGCCGCGTGCGGGCTTTGTTGCAGCTCCGGACCGATCGGGCGGAGCGCATCAAGGGCGGCCAGCAGGCCAAGCTGGCCATCGCGGAGGCCGAACGCGGCGGCCGCATGGTGATCGAGGCGGAGCACATCTCCAAGGGCTTCGACACGAACGAGGGTCGCAAGACCATCGTCAAGGACTTCTCCACCCGCATCCTGCGCGGCGACCGCGTGGGGCTGATCGGGCCGAACGGGGCCGGCAAGTCCACCCTGCTGAAGATGTTGACCGGCCAGATGGATCCCGACAGCGGAACGATCCGGCTCGGCACCAATCTCGAAACCGCCTACTTCGACCAGCGCCGCGTCGGGCTGGACCCGGAGGAGACGATCCGGCAGGTGCTGTGCCCCTTCGGCGGCGACAGCGTAATGGTCAACGGCCAGCCGCGCCACGTCGCCGGCTACATCCGCGACTTCCTGTTCGACACGCGCCAGCTGGACAGCCCGGTGAAGGCCCTGTCAGGCGGCGAGCGCAACCGCCTGCTGCTCGCCCGCCTGTTCGCGCGCCCCAGCAACATGATGATCCTCGACGAGCCGACCAACGACCTCGACATGGACACGCTGGACCTGCTGGAAGACGTGCTGGGCGACTATCAGGGCACGCTGCTGCTGGTCAGCCACGACCGCGACTTCCTGGACCGGCTGGTGACCAGCACCATCGCGCTGGAAGGCGACGGCACGGTGACGGAATACGCGGGCGGCTATTCCGATTATCTGGTGCAGCGCCCGCCGCCTCTGGCCAAGTCCGCCGCACCGGCCAAGGCGAAGCCCGCCGCCAGCGCCCCCGCCGCGCCGAAGCCGAAGGGCAAGCTGAGCTACAAGGACCAGCGGGAGCTGGACGAGCTGCCCGCCCGCCTGGACAAGCTGACCGCCGAGGTCGCCAAGCTGGAAGCGGCCCTGGCCGATCCGGACCTGTTCGCCCGCGACGCCGCCAAGTTCCAGAAGACGTCCGACCAGTTGCAGGCCAAGCAGGCCGAACTGTCCGCCGCCGAGGAACGCTGGCTGGAGCTGGAAGCCCTGCGCGAGGAACTGGAAGGCAGCCGCGGATGAGCCTGCGCGACTCGCTTCTGGCGCTCCTGGTCATGGCGACCTGGGGGCTGAACTTCGTCGTGGCCAAATGGGGGCTGGCGGAGTTCCCACCCCTGTTCATCATGGCCCTGCGCTTCATCCTGGTGGCGGCGCTGCTGGTGCCCTTCACGCGGGTTCCGATCGGCAAGATGCTGCCCATCGGCCTGCTGTCGGTGACGCTGGGCACGGTGCATTTCCCGCTGATGTTCAGCGGCCTGAACGGCATCGACGCGGCCACCGCCTCCATCGCCGCGCAGGCGCAGGTGCCCTTCTCGTCCCTGCTGGCCGCGGTGCTGTTCAAGGACAAGCTGGGCTGGCGCCGGGCCGCCGGCATGGCCGCGGCCTTCGCCGGGGTGGTGGTGATCGCGGGCGAACCCCGGCTGGCCGGGTCGCTCACCCCGTTGTTCATGATCCTGGGCGCCAGCGTGGCCTTCGCCGTCGCCAGCATGCAGATGAAGATGATCGTCGGCGTGGACGGATTCGCGCTGAACGGCTGGATGGCTCTGTTCGCCGCGCCGCAGCTGCTGATCCTGTCCTTCCTGACGGAAAGCGGCCAGATGGAGGCCCTGACGAACGCCACCGCCTGGGGTTGGGGGGCCATCGTCTACATGGCGATCGGCGTGACCATCGGCGCTTATGGAATGTGGTACCCTCTGCTGCGCCGGTACGAGGTGAACCAGACCATGCCCTATCTGCTGACCGTTCCGGTCTTCGGCGTGGCCGCGGGCGTGCTGCTGATGGACGACCCGTTGACCATGCGGCTGGTGATCGGCGGCCTGTTGACGGTGGGCGGCGTGGCGGTGATCGTGAAGCGGCGCCCGTCGACGGTGGCCGAAAAGGTGACGAATCCGACGTGAAGGCCAAGGAGTGACGCTGAAGGGATGACGCTGGTGGACCTGCCCTCGCCCAACCATGGGCCGCGGCCGGAGGGTGCGCGGGTGGAACTGCTCGTCCTGCACTACACCGGCATGCCGACCGCGGCCGGCGCGCTGGGCCGCCTGTGCGACCCGGAGGCCCAGGTCAGCGCCCACTACACGGTGGACGAGGACGGGACCGTCTACGCCCATGTGCCGGAAGACCGGCGCGCCTGGCACGCGGGCCTGTCGGCATGGCGCGGAGTCGCCGACGTGAACAGCCGCTCCATCGGCGTGGAGATCGTCAACCCCGGCCACGAGTTCGGCTATCGTCCCTTCCCGGCGGAGCAGATGGCCGCGGTGGCCGACCTGTGCCGGGACATCGTGGGACGGCATGGGATCGCCCCCGCCGACGTGATCGGCCACAGCGACATCGCACCCTCCCGCAAGGAGGATCCCGGTGAGTTGTTCGACTGGGAGGGTCTGGCCGCCCAGGGCATCGGCCTGTGGCCGGACGTCCGCGAGTCCGACGAGGGGCCGTTCACCGACGACGAGGTGGCGGAGCTGCTGGGGCGCTATGGGTACGACCCCGCCTGCCCGCGCACGCTGCTGTCCTTCCAGCGCCATTTCCGGCCGGACGGCATGACCGGCGCAGCCGACGCGGAGACCGTCCGCCGGTTGCGCGCCTTGGTGCGGATGACCGGGCGGTAGGCCCCGAGCGGCGGAGGCCCCAACCGCCGACACTTATCATATGCATACCACCAACCCATGACGCTTTGAGGCGGGAGCATCCCGGATCGGCTGTGTTGACCCCTTTGCGGTGCAGCAACGACACCGCGCAAGAGGCAGCCATTCACCGGAAAAGAGGCTCCCGTTGAAAGAAAACCAGACCCAAAGAAGCCAAACGACAAGCAACCAGACGGATTCGTCGAACCTGTACGGCACGTTGGGCACCGTGGTGGCCTTGCTGGCCGGCTTCGGCCTGATGCAGATGGGAAACACGCTCCAGGGCACGCTTTTGTCCGTGCGAGGCGGGATGGAGAGTTTTTCGGCCACCGAGATCGGGCTGATCGGTTCGGGGTTTTCGGCGGGTCTCGTGCTCGGCTCGCTGTGGGCCGGGACGCTGATTCGGACGGTCGGGCAGACCCGGACCTTCGCGGCGCTCGCCTCGCTGGCGTCGACGGCCGCCCTGCTCCACCTGATGTTCGTCGACCCGATACTCTGGGTGGTCTTCCGCACCATGACCGGCTTTTGCTTCGCCGGGCTGTTCATGTCGGTGGAAAGCTGGCTGAACGGCGCCGCGACGGCCGGCGTGCGCGGGCAGATCCTCGGGCTCTACAGCATGACGGGGCTGATGGCCGGAGTCGCGGGGCAGATGCTGCTGCCGGTCGCCGACCCCGCCGGCTTCACGCTGTTCTGCATGGCGTCGGTCATCATCTCCGTGGCGCTGGTGCCCGTGGCGCTGTCGCGATCCACCGCGCCGAACCTGGGGGAGGAGCAGGCCGGGCTGGATCTGCGCCGGCTGTACCGGCAATCGCCCTTCGGCCTCGTCGCCGCCTTTCTCTGCGGCATCACCTCGGGCTCCTTCTTCGCGCTCGGCCCCTATTACGCGCAGCAGCTTGAGTTCACGCAGACGGGCATCGCCATCTTCATGGCCTGCGCCACGCTGGGCGCCTTCGCCACCACATGGCCTTTCGGCTGGATTTCCGACCGCATGGACCGGCGGCTTCTGGTCATCCTGATCGCGCTGGGATCCTTCCTGATCCTGGGGGCCACGATACTGACCGTACCGGACCGGATGCCGCCGCTGGTGGTCTATGGGCTGGTCTTCGTCTTCGGCGGGCTGGTGCTGCCGACCTACAGCATCGTCGTCGCCCACGTGAACGACGCCGTGTCCCCGAAGGAGTTCGTCGCCGCGTCGGGCGGCCTGCTGATCGTCCAGGGCACGGGCATGGCGACCGGCCCGATTCTGGGCGGCTTCGCCATGTCCACTTTGGGAAACGATGGGCTGCCGTGGCTGATCGTGGCCGCGCAGGGCGGAATCGCGCTGTGGGGCGCCTACCGCATGACGCGCCGCGCGGCGCCGGCGGAACAGGAGCAGTTCCAGCCCGTGCCGATCACCCAGGTCGGCACCCAGCTGATCGACGCGACTCAGCAGGCTTCCTGATTCGACGCTCTCGCCGAGCGCAAAAAACGGGGCCCGGTTTTGGGATCGGGCCCCACCGGCGTTGCAGTCCGCGCCATTCCCCTATACACAGTGCTCCGCCAGATGGCCGGATGGCCGCCTTCGACCTTTTGGATCGGGGGAGGAAAGTCCGGGCTCCACGGAAACACGGTGCCGGCTAACGGCCGGCGGGGGCGACCCTAGGGAAAGTGCCACAGAAAGCAA
>JAEZPL010000379.1 GCA_023413605.1 Pseudomonadota bacterium | reverse complement strand
GAGCAGCGTCCATGACCACCGCCATCAACCAGACCGCCCTCATCCGTGGCGCCGACGGCCGTCTCTTTTCCGTGTCCGCCCAGGGCGTGACCGAAGTCGCCGAGCAGGCCGCCGCCGTGACCGCCACCACCCGCATCGGCGACCGTCGCGGCTTCAACAACGACGACCATCAGGCTGGCCGCTACGCCGTCACCCCGGGCCTCTGATCGGCGGGTTCACCCTGCATCTTCGGGCCGTGGCGACCGGCGCCTATCCGGCCGGCCTGCCACGGTCCCGCCCGATCCTGACTTCTCCCAAAACGCCCTATTCATTCGTACTCATAATATAAACCAGCCGTATTCAAGCGGCTTTCCATCCCGTTTCGCCGTCCCGGCAACACACCAGGGCCGGAGCCGCGCATGGAGGCGGCGAACGCAAGCAGAGCGCAGAACGTTACTTTTCCTTTCAAGCAGCCTTCCTCCCGCACCCTGACGCTCTCCAAAATAGTGTTTCATTTTTGGGAATTACGCTCAAGAAACGGAAACTTTTTCTTGCCGCATTGCGTTTAGTCATCGGCTCGCGTTGAATGTAGAACGAGCCTGATGCCCGGACACGCCATGCCCGCAAGC
This sequence comes from Pseudomonadota bacterium, assembly GCA_023413605.1. Lineage (GTDB taxonomy): Bacteria > Pseudomonadota > Alphaproteobacteria > Azospirillales > Azospirillaceae > Azospirillum. Next base: position 5,692 of record JAEZPL010000379.1, on the reverse strand, counting down.
CTTTCCACGCTGTCCCAATTGCGCAGAAGCCTGAGGCTTGGCCTTTTATTCAGCCTGGGGTTCGTTCTCGTCGCGCTGGTCGTGCGCATCGCAATCGACGCACACCTTCCCCCAGGCTTCCCCTTCCTGACCTTCTTTCCCGCCGTCATCCTCACCACAGTCCTGGCGGGCCTGTGGCCGGGCATCCTGGCAGCGCTGCTGAGCGGAGCCGCCGCCTGGTACTTCTTCATCGGCGAGCCCTATTCCTTTGCGGTCGGCCCGGGCGGCGTCCTGGCGCTGGGCTTCTTCACGGCGGTGGTGGCCGTGGACATCGCCGTCATCCACATCATGAACGTGGCGCTGGAACGGCTGGCCGAGGAACGCAACCGCAGCGCCATGCTGACGCGCCAGACGCAGGTGATGTTCTCCGAATTGCAGCACCGCGTGTCGAACAACCTGCAGCTCGTCTCCTCGCTCATCCTGATCCAGCAGGCGCAGGTGAAGGACCCGGCGGCGTGCCGGGCGCTTGAGGAAGCGTCAGGACGGCTGGCGACGCTCGGCCGGCTGCACCGCAAGCTGCACGACCCCAACCGCCGCGAAATATCCATGACGCAGTTCCTGACCGAGCTGTGCCACGACGTGCTGGACAGCTCCGGTGCCCACCACATCCTGTGCCGGGTCACGGCCGTGGAAGTGGACATCCCCCAGGACAAGCTGATTCCGCTGGCGCTGATCGTCACCGAACTGGTCAGCAACGCGCTGGAACACGGGTTCGCCAACGGGTCCGGCGGCACGATCCAGGTCGAGCTGCGGCACGGCAACCGGGATGGCGACCAGGATGGCACCATGGTTCTGGCGGTCTGTGACGACGGTGCCGGCCTGCCGGACGGGTTCCGGCTGGACGAGCCGGCCAGCCTCGGCCTTCAACTCGTCCTGGCGCTCACCACCCAGCTGGACGGGGACTTCCATATGAAAAGCGGCAGCGGCACGACCTGCACGCTGGTGTTCCGAACCGAACAATTCCGGAAGGAACCGCCTGGGCAACCGTAAATTTCGCGATGGCGGGGCTGCGGTATTTCGATTTGCCGCATCCTCAGCATGGGGCCACATTGGCTGAATGCCACATTCCACGCACTCCCCCGCCCCGCATGCCCCCGCACGGGGCAAAGAGGTCCGCTTCGCGGAATTCGTTTCCCTGATGGCGCTGCTGATGGCGCTGACCGCGCTGTCCATCGACATCATGCTGGTCGCGCTGCCGGAGATCACTCATGCCTTCGCGGTCGCCAACCCCAACGACCAGCAGTTGGTCATCACCGCCTACATGGTCGGCTTCGCCGTCGGGCAACCGTTCCACGGCCCGCTGTCCGACCGGTTCGGGCGCAAGCCGATCCTGGCGGTCGGGCTGGTGATCTTTGCCATCGGATCGCTGGGTGCCGCGCTGGCCCCCAGCTTTTCCACGCTGCTGGCCGCCCGCGCCCTGCAGGGATTCGGCGCCGCGGCCCCGCGCGTGGTGGCCATCGCCATCGTGCGCGACCGGTTCGTCGGCCGCGACATGGCGCGGGTGATGTCCTTCGTCATGATGATCTTCATCATCGTGCCGGTCATCGCCCCGGCATTGGGCGAGGGCATCCTGCAGTTGGGAACGTGGCCGTGGGTGTTCGGCGCGCTGTTCCTGGCGGCGGTGGCTGCCTTCGCCTGGTCGATGCTGCGTCTGGCCGAGACCCGCCACGCCGAGGACCGCATGCCGCTGTCGGCCGCGGCGCTGGGCCACGCCTTCGGCAAGGTTGTGACGACGCGCGCGACGGTCGGCTACACGACCGCCATGGGCTTCCTGTTCGGCGGGCTGCTGAGCTACGTCGGCAGCGCCCAGCAGATCTTCGTGGACGTCTACGGGCTGGGCACGATGTTCCCCTTCGCCTTCGGCGCCATCGCCGGGGTGATGGCGCTGGCCTCGCTGACCAACGCGAAGCTGGTCGGGCGGCTCGGCATGCACCGCGTGTCGCACATGGCGCTGATCGCCTATGTCGCGGCCGGCGGCGTGATGGCCCTGCTGGGCTTTCCGGAGCATCCGCCGCTGCTGGCTCTGGGCGCCTTCATGGCGGTGATCTTCTTCTGCTTCGGCCTGATCGCCCCGAACTTCAACGCCATGGCCATGGAGCCGCTGGGCCATGTGGCGGGCATGGGATCATCCTTCGTCGGCTTCTACAGCACGGGGGCCGCGGCCTTCTTCGGCTGGATCATCGGGCAGGCCTTCGACGGGACCGTCCGCCCGCTGATCATCGGCTTCGCCGCGCTCGGCCTGCTGGCGCTGGTGACGGTGCTGGTGACGGAACGCGGCAAGCTGATGCGGTCGCGCCACGTGCCCACCCCGCAGCCGCAGGCGGGGGGGTAGGGAACATCGTTCCGGCGGGGGCGGTCGTCGTGACGACGCCCCCGTCAGGGCTTTACAAAGCCGTAGCGTTCCAAAACCATCTGCCCGGCCGGAGACAGGATGTGCTCCGCCAGCCCGTTGCCCTTGGCGACGTCGCCCTTCTTCAGCACGACGAGGCCGTAGGTGGCGCCGACCGCCAGCGCGTCCGGGATCGCGATGATCTTCAGAAATGGTTCCTCCTCCACCGCCAGCCTGGCGTTGGTGCAGTAGGTCAGGAAAACGTCGGCGCGGTCCTGCTCCATCAGCCAGCCATAAATGTTGCGGTCGTCCGGCGGCTTGAGCGAGTCCGGCGCGCCGGTCAGCTGCATGGCCTTGGTGCGCAGATTCATGGCGCTGCCAGGGCGCAGGGCGTCGGCCTTGGCGAACAGTTCCCACGCGTAGTCGCCGGCCGGGTCGGCCTTGGGGGTGGAGGTGCCGACGCGCACCTTGGGGTCGAGCAGCCGGTCGAGCAGCGTGTCCGTCGTCACCACCAGCGGCGGGCGGGCCAGGGCGCAGAACTGGTTGCGGGCGAAGGCCTGCACCGGCAAGGCGCGCCCGGCGGCGCTGAGGGCGCGCGGGTGTTCCATGTTGGCCGACGCGAAGACCTCCGCCGCCTCCCCCTTTTCAAGCCGTTCCTTCAGCGCGCCGGACGGGCCGAAGGTCGCCTCCACCCGGACGCCGGTGATGGCCTCGTAGTCGCGCGCGATCTCCGACAAGGCGGGCTTCAGGCTGCCCGCGGCGAACAGCCGCACGGTGTCATCCGCCGCCGCCCCGCCCGCCGTTCCGCCCGTTCCCAGCGCCAGAAAGGCCATCGCCACCACCGCTCCGCCCAGGCGTGCCGCCTTGCTTTTCATCGGGTTCCTCGTCCCATCATATGCACGCTGTCGTTTTCCGGCATGGCCATGCATAATTTCCGCAAAGCGGGAGTTTCCGCAAGACCGGCACCACCGGCCATTTCCCAAATCACAGGCCGAATCACGGGCTCAATTACGGGAGGATACCCTGTTCCGCAAGTTCGTCTACCTGCTGGCCCTGGCGCGTGAACAGCATTTCGGGCGTGCGGCGGAATCCTGCCACGTCTCGCAGCCGACCCTGTCCAACGCGATCCGCCAGCTGGAGGAGGAACTGCGCGTTCCCATCGTGGAGCGCGGGCAGAAATTCTCCGGCTTCACCCCGGAAGGGCTGAAGGTTCTGGAATACGCCCGGCGCATCGTGGCCGAACGAGACGGGATGTACCAGGAGCTGTCCAGCCTGACTCAGGGCCTGTCGGGGCACCTGCGCATCGGCGCGATCCCCACCGCCCTGCCGGCGCTGCCCCATCTGCTGGCTCATTTCGCGGAGCGCTACCCGCAGATCCGTTCGTCCGTCACCTCGCTCAGCTCCCGCGACATCCAGCGCGACCTGGACGCGTTCGAGCTGGACGCGGCGGTGACCTACCTGGACAACGAACCGCTGAGCAACGTCCGCACGGTGCCGCTGTATTCGGAACGCTATTTCCTGCTGACGCCGCGCGCGCGGGTGCCGGAGGGGGCGGCCAGCATCCGCTGGGCCGATGCGGCGACGCTGCCGCTGTGCCTGCTGACGCCCGACATGCAGAACCGCCGCATCGCCGACGCGGCCTTCCGCATGGCGGACCGGACGGTGATCCCGCTGATGGAAACCAACTCCATCGTCACGCTCTACACCATCGTGCGCAGCGGCCTGTGCGCCAGCGTGGTGCCGGGTCAGCTTCTGACGCTGGTGGCGCTGCACCCCGACATCGTGGCGCTGCCGCTGACCGAGCCCGACCTGACCTACGCCGTGGGCCTCGTCTACGCCGACCGCGAGCCCCCCGCCCCCATCGCCAAGGCGCTCGCCACCGTGGCGGCGGAACCGGCCCTGTCCCGGCGCGTCCGCGCCATGACGGAAGAGGCGCTGGCGCCGTGGCGGCTGTAGCGGCCGGGGCCAGCCCGCTTTCACCGTCATTCCCGCGGAGGCGGGAATCCAGTCCGAACAAGCACTTCGATGCGGAGTTTTCTGGATCCCCGCCTTCGCGGGGATGACGGCGGAAAAGTGCCCGTCACAGCGCCGCGCATGGGGATGAAGGGTGATAGGGAAACCCTATCACCGGATTGAAAAATCAAATTTGCGGGCTCCCCCAACGTCCGACACCCTGATGGTCGAGACACGAATCAAGCGCCGCCCGTCGAGGCGTGCGCGGGGGAGGAGACCATGAACGCTCGATCTCCATGGAGCGAGGAGCGCGCCAGGGCGATTGTCGCGGCCAACCGGCATCTGCGCGGCGCCCTGCTGCCGATCCTGCACGCCTTGCAGGAAGAGTTCGGCTGCATCGACGAAGAGGCCATTCCGCTGCTGGCGCATGAGCTGAACCTGTCGCGCGCCGACGTGCACGGGGTGGTGTCCTTCTATCACGAGTTCCGCCGCAGCCGTCCGGGCCGGCACACCATCAAGGTCTGCCGGGCGGAGGCCTGCCAGTCGATGAACGCCGACGGGCTGATCGACCACATCCGCCGCCGGCTGAAGGTGGACTTCCACGAGACCACGGCCGACGACGCCTTCACGCTGGAGCCGGTCTTCTGCCTGGGCAACTGCGCGCTGGCCCCCGCCGTGATGGTGGACGAGACGCTGCACGGCCGGGTCAGCCCCGGCCGCTTCGACGCCATCGCCGCCTCCACCCTGGCCATGGAGGCCGCCCGATGAGTGCCCACCTGCACACCGTCTATGTCCCGCGCGACGCCGCCGCCCTGTCGGTGGGCGCCGACGAGGTCGCGGCGGCCATCCGGGCGGAGGCGACGAAGCGCGGCGCCCCTGTGCGCATCGTCCGCAACGGCTCGCGCGGCATGCTGTGGCTGGAGCCGCTGGTCGAGGTGGAAACCCCGCAAGGGCGCGTCGCCTACGGCCCCGTGACCGCCGAGGACGTGCCGGGCCTGTTCCACGCCGGCTTCCTGACCGGGGCGGAACACCCGCTGGGCCACGGCCTGACCGAGCAAATCCCCTATTTCGCCAAGCAGGAGCGGCTGACCTTCGCCCGCTGCGGCATCATCGACCCGCTGTCGGTCGAGGACTACCGCCTGCACGGCGGCTTCCGCGGGCTGGAACGGGCGCTGGGCATGAGCCCGGCGGAGATCGTCGCGGAGGTCACCGAATCCGGCCTGCGCGGGCGCGGCGGCGCCGGCTTCCCCACCGGCATCAAGTGGAACACGGTGCTGAACGCCCAGGCGGACCAGAAGTACATCTGCTGCAACGCCGACGAGGGCGACAGCGGCACCTTCGCCGACCGCATGATCATGGAAGGCGATCCCT
>JAEZPL010000151.1 GCA_023413605.1 Pseudomonadota bacterium | reverse complement strand
TCATGTGCGCGGGCCGCCCGCCGTGCACCAGGATCGGCGGCAGGATGTCCGGCGTGTTGGCGAAGAAGTTGGGCTGCATGTAGTCCTTGGACTCGCCCTGGGTCAGCTCCGTCAGGTACTCGGTCAGTTCCTGCTTGGTGTTGCGCCAGGTGAAGTAGCTGTAGGACTGCGTGAAGCCGATCTTGGCGAGGCGCTTCATCAGCTTCGGCCGGGTGAAGGCCTCGGCCAGGAAGATCGCGTCGGGGAAGCGGTCCTGCACCTCGCGGATCATCCATTCCCAGAACGGGAAGGGCTTGGTGTGCGGGTTGTCCACGCGGAAGATGCGCACCCCCTCGTCGCACCAGAACAGCACCACATCGCGCAGCGCGTACCACAGGTCCGGGTAGGATTCGCGGTAGAAGCTGACGTTGACGATGTCCTGGTACTTCTTCGGCGGGTTTTCGGCGTAGCGGATCGTGCCGTCCGGGCGCCAGTAGAACCACTGCGGGTGCTGCTTGATCCACGGGTGGTCGGGGGAGCACTGGACCGCGAAGTCCAGCGCGATCTCGATGCCGTGCCGCTTCGCGTCCTTCACCAGACGCCGGAAGCCCTCGAAATCGCCGATCATCGGGTCGATGTCGGCGTGCCCGCCCTCGCTGGCGCCGATGGCGTAGGGCACGCCGGGGTCGTTCGGGCCGGGGTTCAGCGTGTTGTTGCGCCCCTTGCGGAAGCTGCGGCCGATGGGATGGATCGGCGGGAAATACAGCACGTCGAAGCCCATGTCCCGGATGAAGGGCAGCATGTTCGCCACGTCGTCGAAGGTGCCGGGCCGCGACGGGTCGGGCGAGGCGGAACGCGGGAAGATCTCGAACCACGCGGAACAGCGCGCGGCCGTGCGGTCCACATAGACCTCCAGGTCGCAGCCGTAGCGGGACAGGTACTGACGCTCCCCGTGCTGCGCCATGACCCGGCGCGGCTCGCCCGACAGGGCGTAGGTGATGAGGTCCTGGCCCTGGAGCGCGTTCATCCGCTCCACCACCCGTTCCAGCGCCGCCCTGCCCTCGCCGTCCGCAAGGCCCACGGCGTGTTCGACGAAGCGGCGGCCCTCGATCAGTTCCAGGCTCACGTCCAGCCCCGCGTCATGCTTCTTCTTGAAGTCGGCGCGCCAGCTTTCCCAAACGTCGCGCCACGCCAGGATGCTGTACTGGTAGCGCGTGTTCCGCGTCAGCGGCACCTTGCCGACCCAGCGGTCGTTGTCGAAGAGGGTCATGGGCACCTCGCGCCACTCCTCCTCGTCCACCGGGCGGTAAATGACGCGGGCGGCCAGCACGAAGGTGCCGTCGGTGTAGATGTCCGCCCACACGTCCATCACGTCGCCGACCACGCGCTTGACCGCGAAGCGCCCGCCGTCGATCTCCGGATAGACATTCTCGATGGTGACGCGCCGCGCCGCCAGCTCGTCCATCCAGGCACGCGTTTCCTTGTCGTGCTGCGGCCCGCGCTCGCCCAGATGGTGAAGCTCGATGGGCCGACGTTCGGCCTGCCGGGCGCGGAAGACGCGCATCTCCAGCGGGCGCAGGCGCAGGGGGCGCCCCGGCTCGAAGGGTACGGGTTCCGCGTCGGGGGTGGCATCCTCGAAATCGGCAAACAGGCCGCCGGTTTCCGCCAGCAGCGGGCCGGGGTCGATGGGGTGCGCCTGACTTTCATCAGGGTTGATCAGCAGGACGGAGCAACTCTCTCCGTCCCCATTCGCCCCGCTGCCATTCGCCCAGCCGCCGGTGCTGCGCACCAGCCCGACCACCGGGTTGTGGGGGGACGTGACGCGGCGCTGCGGCCCCTCCACGTTCAGGGCCGGCGTGTCCGCCTTCATGGCGTTGACCTTGCCGATGAATCCGGACAGGTCCAGCTTCGGCTGTTCCCAGTCCTCCGGCGTCGTGTTCACCACGTCCAGCTTGCGGGTGAAGCCGTATTCGAAGCCGACCGGCATCATCACGCCGGTGGAGAAGGAGGCCGCGAACAGGTAATGCATCTTCAGATGGGCGGCCAGCCGCTCCGTGTCCTGGCTGCCGACCTCCGAGGCGAGGCGGTCGGTGTCGTGGCTCTCCGGAAAGGCGATGGAGGGCGCGATCCAGCGGAACTCCTCATACTGGTCGAGCAGCCAGTCGGACTTGAAGTCCCACCACTTGGCGCTGTTGAACAGGAAGTCGAAGCCCGCGCCGCACAGGTCGCGCACCTGCTCCACCGTGCAGCCCAGCGTCTCGGCGAAGAACTTCACCTCCGGATCGACCGCGCGGGAGGCGTCGATCAGCGTCTTCCAGACGTCGGCCGGGATCTGGTAGGCGGCGTCGCAGCGGAAGCCCTTCACGCCGAGGCCGATGCAGTGGCGCAGGTAACGGGTCCAGTACTCCACCAGGCCGGCCCGCGCGTCCGCCTTGTCGTAATCGAGCATGGCAAGGTCGCCCCACACCGTGACCAGGGTCGGATCGACCGGGTCCACGGCGCGCGGGCTGTAGAGGTCGCCGTTGCCGTCGCGCCGGTACCAGTCCGGATGCTCACCGACCAGCAGCGCGTCCTTGGCCGTATGGTTGATGACAAGGTCGAGCATCACCGACTGGCCGTGCCGACGCGCCTCGGCGATGAAGCCGCGCAGCAGTTCGTCCGGATGCTCAGGCGCGCCGCCCTGCAGGCGGTCGTGCAGCCGGTAATAATCCTTCACCGCGTACAGGCTGCCCGAAAAACCCGGATAATGGATCGGGTTCAGGAACAGCCAGTCGAAGCCCATCCCCTGAATGCGCGGCAGATGTCCCGCCCAGTCGCGAACGGGGCCGATCAGGGTGGGAAACAGATTGTAGATGCGCGGTCCAGCGGTGGCCATGGAGTGTCCTCGTGGTCGGCTGTGGCACGCCCGCCGCGCTCGGCCGTTGACAACACAGCGTTCCCCGGGTGGGATCGTGCCCCACGGGAATCAACGCAGGATCGCAACGGACGCCCGGCGGGGCGCACGCGCTCAACCCCGACGACGCGCGAAGGTTCCGCCGGACACGGCGGAAGGCCCCCAAACCGCGAAAGGACCACGAATGGGCAATGGGAACGGCAAAATCCGCCTGGACAAGCTGGACATGAAGGCTGCCCAAATCGCCAGCAAGGACGAGTACGAACGCCGACTCGACAAGCTCCAGAAGGAACTGCTGCACATCCAGCAGACCTACTGGCACGAAAAGCGCCGCGCCATCCTGGTGTTCGAAGGCTGGGACGCCGCCGGCAAGGGCGGCTGCATCCGCCGCCTGACCGAGCCGCTCGATCCCCGTGGCTTCCACGTCTGGCCCATCGGCTCGCCGACGCCCGAGGAGCAGGGCAAGCATTACCTGTACCGCTTCTGGACCAGGCTGCCGGCCCCCGGAAGCTTTGCCGTCTTCGACCGCTCCTGGTACGGCCGCGTGCTGGTGGAGCGGGTGGAGGGCTTCGCCAGCAAGGACGAATGGAAGCGCGCCTATGACGAGATCGTCCAGTTCGAGAAGATGCTGACCGACGACGGCGCCCGCATCATCAAGATCTTCATGCACATCACGGAAGACGAACAGCTCGACCGCTTCCGCGAACGGATGACCAACCCCTACAAGCGCTGGAAGCTGACCGAGGAGGATTTGCGCAACCGCGCGCGCTGGGACGACTACACCAAGGCGATCGAGTCCATGTTCGACAAGACCTCGACCGACAACGCCCCCTGGTACGCCGTTCCCGCCAATTCCAAGTGGTTCGCCCGCCTGCGTGTGCTGGAGATCGTGACCGAGGCCCTGCGCAAGGGCGTGAACATCGCGCCGCCGCCCATCGACCTGTCCGTCGCCAAGGTCGCCGCGGAGGTGCTGGGCGTCCATCTCAGCTTTGGGACGAACGACAAGGGGGACGGCTGAGGCTTCATCATTCCGGACTGGGAACGTTACGGCCAAAGAACGTTCAGTTTATGGAACGAAGAAGCTGTTCTAACGGTGCCCGGGCCGGCGGGCATAGGCTCATTTCGGATTTATAAGCATCCTGTACGGACCAAACGCCGTTTGCCCGCGGGTAAGGCCGTTCCTATCGTTTGTCTTCCCCAAAGGAGGACGACGCAGGCATGGCCAAGAAATACCTGGAGAGCTGGAAGAAAGCCAAGGATCAATTCGAGAAGACCACCGGTAAGAAAAAACCCGACCCAAAAAGCCGCTTTGGCAAGTTGTTCAGCAAGATCAGCTCGACCGGCCTGGAAAAGGCATTGAAGGCCTACGACGACGCCAAGACCATCAAGGATGCGGAGAAGAACGCCGTCGCCTTCAATGCAGCGGTAAAGGCATACCTCCCGACGCTGGACGCGGCAGCCACGGCGGCGCGCCAGGACGGCGACAAGGTCTACGCGGATGCCTGCGGCGACATGGTGCAGGCGCTCAACAAGATTTCCGCGAACGTCGTGATGGATCTGGAGCGGTTTGCCAGCCGCCCGAAGACCATGGAAGGGGTCTTCCGGTCGCCGTACTGGTTCAAGGTCATGAAGAAACAGGCCAAGAAGGAGCTTTCTCTGGAGAATGTCGAGCTGTACGACCTGATCATCAACAAGAAGCTGAAGACCCCGGCGTCGATCCGGGAAGCGTACGACACCTACATCGACCCGAAGGCGCCCAAGCAGGTCAACATCGGCTCCTCGACGCTGGCCCTTTGCAAAAAGGCCATCAGCGACGGCGATCTCGCCAAGATGCCGTGGGACAAGCTGAAAAGCGATCTCGCCACCAATCTTGGGGACACGCTGATGCGCGCCGAGAATGAAATCGTGGCGGGCAACACGCCATAACCGGGGGCGGGATCAGTCCCGCCCGTAGAGGCTGCGCTCGCCCAGTTCCTCGCCGCGTTGGCGTTCAAGCTCCTGGCTGTAGCGGCGCAGCGCATAAGCCTCGGTGACGTAGCCGACGATGCGCCGGTCGGCGGGCGAAGCCACCACCGGCAGCGCCTCCACCTCCGCGGTGCAGAAACGTTGGAGCACGGTGCGGACGTCGTCGCCCGGCAGCACGAACGCGTCGGCGTGCTTGGCCAGGGCGCTGACCGGCTCCTTGGCCGCTTCCTCGTCCTGCGACGGGTCGTGCACCGATCCCATGTCGATGATGCCGGCGTAGCGGCCGTTCGGCTCCACGGCGAACACGATCTTGGCGGATCCCAGCGGGTAGAGCCGCTGCAGCGTCTCCGCGGTCTGGGTGGTCAGGATCGTCTTGGCGTCGGCGCGCATCAGGCGCAACGCCGTCAGCTCCGACACCCAGCCGATGTCGTAGGCGCCGCGGATCGGCACGCCGCGCAGGTGGAAGCGCCATGTGGCGAAGGAATAACCGAAGGCCTGCCGCACGACGGTCGTGGACACCACCACGCCGATCAGCACGCCGGACGCCGCCCAGAAATCCTGCGTCGCTTCCAGCACCAGCAGCACCATGGTTACCGGCGCGCCGATGATCCCGGCGGCGACCGAGCCCATGCCGACCAGAACCAGAACCATCCGGTCGATGCCCAGCGATGGCGCCAGCGTCTCGATGGCCCCGTACATCACGCCGCCGAACAGGCCGCCCAGCAGAAGCGACGCACTGAACAGACCGCCGCGGAAGCCGGACCCGAGCGACAGGGCGGAGGCCACGATCTTGGCGATCAGCAGGATCGCCATGGCCTGCACGCCATCCGCCAGATGCCCCGGATCGGCGCCGGGGCCGGCACCCAGAACCTGCGGCACAAACAGCGCCAGCGCGCCGACGCAAAGCCCCCCCAGGGCCGGGCGCGTCCAGACCGGAATTGGCAGCGCGCGAAAGGCCCGTTCCGCCACCGTAACGGACTGCATGGCGAAGATGCTCAGCCAGCCGGCGAGGAAACCCAGGGCTCCGCAGGCCAGATAATCCCACCCCACAATGGCCACCGGGCGCACGAAGGGCAAAGAGGCGGCGCCGTCCGTCAGCCAATCCGACACCGCCACCGCGATGACCGCCGCTGCGCCCACCGGGGCCAACGTGGCGGTGGTGTAGCCGCCCAACACCAGTTCGAACGCATAGAAGGCGCCGGCCAACGGCGCGTCGTAGGCGGCGGAGATGGCCGCCGCGGCGCCGCAACCAACCAGTGTGCGCAGGTCCGCCCGGCGCAGGCGCAGCCGCTGCCCCATTACGGAGGCGACGCCGGCCCCCGCCTGGGTGTAGGCGGCCTCCATCCCCACCGATGCGCCGGACCCGTTGGACAGAATGGTGGACAAGGTCAGACGCAGGCTGTCGAGCAGCGACATCTTGCCGCCGTACAGCGCGTTCGCCTCGATGGGGTCGACGATGTCGTTCGGCCGCCAGCGGCGCACCAGCTTGACCAAGATCCCGATCACCAGCCCACCCACGGCCGGCACCAGCACGATGCGCCATGGGTCGGACGCTATGGCGTCCCCCAGGTCGGTTCCGGGCGGCAGATCGAAGGCGATCTCCTGCGCCAGGGCCACCGCCTCGTGCAGCAGCGCCACCGCCGCCCCGACCCCGGCGCCCACGGCCGCCGCCAGCAGCAGAACGGCCAGCGTGCTGTTGCGCAGGGCTTGGCGGCCCAGGGCCGCCGCGGGCCGACCGCTGGCCAAGGGGCCGGCGACATCGCTCGCCGCCCCGCTGATTCCCGTCACGTCATCCGGCATGACAGGAAAACTGTGCGGCGCCGCCCCGGCTTCAACCTTGCGGGTGCGCGCTACCCCTTACGGCTTGGTCGTTTGCGCCGCCGGAGCGGGGGTGGTCGCGAACTTGCGCAGCACCTCGGCCAGATTGTCGCGAATCTTGTCGGCCAGCGCCTTGTCCATGTCGGCGGACTCATGGAACAGCACGGTGAACAGGCGCGCCGACGACAGGAAGAAGGTCAGGGAAACGTGCAGGTTCCCCTCCTTCAGAGTACAGTCCATGACGCCGGTGCGCAGCGACAGGCCCGGAAACTCCTCGGTCGGATTCAGCGACGCGGTGTGCGTGCCGTCGCACTTCTTCTTCATCGCCTCGACGTAGGCGTCCGACAGCTCGCCCAGCTTGGCGTCGTCCGCCACCAGACGCTCGCGGATGCCGCCCATCACCGGGCCGATGCGCCAGGCGAGATCGGCCGGACGCTCCTCGCGCGGGATGTGGTCGAGCGAGACGGGCTGCACCTCGCGCACACCGGCGGCCTTCAGCAGGTCGGCCAGCCCGTCCGGCAACTTGCCGCCCTTGCCGTCCTGCTTCGACGCCGTGTTGATCGGCGGCACGTTGCCCGACTTCTCCACGCAGGTCTTCAGGTCGGCCAGGACCTTCTTCGTGCCCTTCAGCGCGAAGACGATGCGGTCGGCGTCGGAGGCGAAGACCAACTCCTTACCGTTCATCATGGCGCTGTACAGTTCCTCGTCCCGCCCATTGGGGACGACCAGCATGTCCGTCTTAGGCGCGATGGCGACGCGGTCCCGGCTCAGCTTGTTGTCGATGGAAACCTTGACCTTCCACTGCTGCCCGGCCGGCATCTCGGCGCCCGGAATGCCGATGCCGAGGTTGATCTCCCCCTTCGGGTTGCGGGCGACCATCAGGACGTGTCCGCTGTCGAAACGACCTTCCACGGCGCAGTAGGCGAACTTGCCGTCCTTGTCCTTCGCCGGACCGCCCTGCCAACCATCCTCCAGCGCCGACGGGCCGCTCTGCTCCGGCTTGGCCTCGGGGGCGGCCGGGGTGATGACCTGGGGCGGGGGCGGTGCCGGTTCGTACGACGGCGCCGGGTAATAAAGGACCGGAGGATCGACCGGGACGAGTTCCGCCACCTGCGCCCCTTCGGCATGAGCGTTGGCGGCGCCCAGCAGAAGAACGGCGGAAAGCGCGGCAACGGCGGACTTGTCGATCATGGCGGGAGTAATCCTTACGGGCATAGCACGGCGGGAAGCTAGCCGCGCTCGATACGATCGGCAAGTGGAAGACGAGCGGTCTTCCAGAAAGTTCACCCATCCCGAACCAATCGTTCGCTCATCCCCCGAGAAAGGCTTCGCGCAGGGCATCGTCCGGCAGTGAGTCGGCCGGCCCGTCATGGACGATCGATCCCAGCCGCACCAGCACCGCACGCCCGGTGGCGGCCAGCGCGCGGGCGGCGCTCTGCTCCGCGACCAGCACGGCCGTGCCCTCCGCCGCGATGGCCCGGACGGCCGCGAAGACCTCCCCCGCCAGCTTCGGCGACAGGCCGAGCGAGGGTTCGTCCAACAGCAACAGGCGCGGCCGCCCCATCATCGCGCGCCCCACCGCCAGCATCTGCTGCTGCCCGCCCGACAGGCGCCACGCACGCTCCGCCGCCTTGTCCGCCAGGGCGGGGAACAGGGCGAAGACCCGTTCCAGGTCGCGGGCGCGGTCGGCGCTGCCGAGGGGGCTCGCGACCTCAAGGTTGTCGCGCACGCTCATACCGGGGAAGACCCGCCGCCCTTCCGGCACATAGCCGAGGCCGCGGCGGACGCGCCGTTCCGGGGCGAGACCGGTGATGTCCTCCCCATCCAGCCACAGCCGCCCGGACCGGACCGGGATGAGGCCCAGGATGGCCTTCAGCAGGGTGGACTTGCCGGCCCCGTTGGCGCCCAGCAGGGCCACCGCCTCCCCCGCCGCGACGGACAGGGACAACCGGTCGACCGCCACCGCGCCGCCGTAGCCCGTGGTCAGCCCCTCGATCCGCAGCAAAGGCCCGTTCACGCCGCGCCCTCCCCCAGATAGGCGGCGACCACGGCCGGGTCGTTGCGCACGCCGTCCGGCGGACCGTCGTAGAGCGTGCGCCCCTGGTCCAGGCACAGCACATGCCCGGCCAGCGGCAGCAGGAAGCCCATGTCGTGCTCCACCACCAGCAGCGCGGTGCCCATGGCGGAGATGGCGCGGAGATGGCC
>JAEZPL010000140.1 GCA_023413605.1 Pseudomonadota bacterium | reverse complement strand
CTGGTCGGGATGCTGCCCGCCCCGTCGCGCCTCAACCCGTTCGCCGACCTGGAAAAGGCGGAGGCGAAGGCGGCCATCGTGCTCGACGCCATGGCCGACACCGGCTTCATCACCCGGCGCGCGGCGGACACGGCCAAGCGCCAGCGGCCCATGCTGGCCGCGGCGAACAAGGCGGCGGTGCTGGCCTCCGGGCATTTCCGGGAAACGGCGAAGGCCCGCTTCGACCGTTTCGCCAACGACCGCTACGACGGGGCAACCCGCCCCGGCCCGACCTTCACCGCCCGCACCACGCTCGACCGCGACCTGCAAACCGCGGCGGCGCGCAGCGTCGAAACCGTGCTGAAGCGCCGGGCCAAGAGCGTCGGCGACGCGGAGGTGGCGCTGGTCGCCCTGGACGGCGACGGCGAGATCCTGGCGATGATCGGCGGGCGCGACACCGCCGCCCGCCGCGATCACTTCAACCGCGCGATCCAGGCCCAGCGCCAGCCGGGCTCCGCCTTCAAGCTGTTCGTCTATCTGGCGGCCCTGGAGCGCGGCCTGACGCCCGCCTCCACAGTGGACGCCTCGCGCATGGAGTTCATGGACGGCCGGGCCATCCGCAACTTCGACAACAAGTACCCGGAGCGGATAACCCTGGCCGACGCCTTCGCCCGCTCCACCAACACCGCCTCCGCCCGCCTGACCCAGGGCCACGCGGAGGAGGTCGCGGCGGTCGCCCGCCGCCTCGGCATCGAATCGCCGCTGGACGCCGACCTGGGCCTTGCGTTGGGTGTCAGCGAGGTGTCGCCGCTGGAACTCACCCAAGCCTACGCGGCCATCGCCAACGGCGGCTACAAGGTCGACGGCCACCTGTTCCAGCGCATCACCGACCCGCGCGGGCGCGAGATCTACGCCTACGGCAAGCACAGCCCGGAACGGGTCGTCGAGCCGGACAAGGCCGCGGCGATGAAGGCCATGCTGGCGAGGGTGCTGCGCGACGGCACCGGCCGGCTGGCGCGCGTGTCGGGCGCGGCCGGCGGCAAGACGGGCACCACCAACGACTACCGCGATGCCTGGTTCGTCGGCTTCGCCAACGGCATGACCGTGGGCGTGTGGGTGGGCAACGACGACAACAAGCCGATGAAGGGCGTCACCGGCGGCTCGGTCCCCGCCGAGATCTGGCGCGCCTTCGTGACGGAGGCGGCGCGGGTGAAACGGTAGGGGGAGGGTGGGGGCAAGCGCCTCACCGCTTCTTCACGCCGGCCAACAGCGCCGCCCCCACATAGCCCATCGCCCGGCCGCGGCGGCCCACCTGATACCAGCGGCCCTCGATACCCATCACGGTGACGGTCTCGCCGTCCTCCAGCACGTCCTTCACCTTCGCGTCGCAGAAGGGGGCGACGCGCAGGTTGGCGTCGGCCAGCACGCGGGCGGTGGAGCCGACCGCGAGGCTGGGCGTCGCGGAACGGCGCTGGTTCTGCATGTCGTCGGGCAGGGCGCAGCCGCGATCCTCCTTGGAGGCCTTGGCGTAGGGGGTTGCCGGCGCAGAGGACGCCTTGGGCGGAGCGCTGGCTGCGGAAGACTTCGCCGGCGCGCGCTCCGGCTTGCGGGCGGGCAGGGGGGCTGCGGCAGCCACGGTGACCGGAGCCTCCACGGGCTTCGCCTCCTCCACCGCCACGGGCGCCGACGCCAATGGGGGCGCCAGCAGGGGCGACAGCGGCGGCGCGACGACCGGCAGGGGCAGCAGGGCCGCATGGGGGTGCGGGGCGTTCTTCTCCGAAGGCGGCACCCGCGCCGTCAGCTTCGGCAACGCCGCGGTCGGCGCCGGCCGGGGGGTGAAGCTGTCCGGGCCGCCGGCCGTCTGCGCCAGGGCGTCCGGCGCCGCAGCGGCGAGCAGCGCGAGCGCGGGAAGGAGCATCCACGGCCTCATCCGGGGCCTCAATCGACCGTGATGCGGGCGATGAGCGTCGGCAGGGTCTGGCAGCGGAACAGCCCGTCCATGGTCTGGTGCTCGGTCAGCCGCAGCGTCAGTCCACAGCCGTAGGCGTTCACCGTCAGCTCCGTCTGGGCCAGCGAGCCCACGGCGGCGGACGGCTTGGCGATGCTGTAGCCGGGGGCGCCCATGCGGCCGGCGAGGGCGCCGTTGACCGCGTTGAAGGATTCGATCTCCAGCGTCAGCGGGCCGAGGTTGTTCAGCACCGTTTCGGAGTTGCCGTCCTCCTTCGTCGCGTAGAGCTGCACGGGCAGCGCCTTGCGCCGCGCGATCCAATCCTTCAGCGCGAGGTTGGCCAGCACCGGGTCGCGGCTTTGCAGGGCGGATTCGATGGCCGTCTGGCGCAGGGCCGGGTCGTTGCCGCCCAGCGCCGCCTCGTAGACCGCGATCCGCGCCGCGCGGTCGCCGCCCAGCAGCTTGGCGCGCAGGTCGGTGATCTGCGCGGTGCGCGCCTCGATCTGGCGGCGTTCCCTGTCCTGGCGCTCGGTCTCCGCCTTTTCGATGGCGGCCTGCTGGGCCAGCCGTTCCTGCTCGCGCCGATGGCGGTCCTGTTCGTCGGCGATGCGCTCCTCCGCTTCGCGCGCGAACTGATCGCGCAGGCGGCGGGCCTCGTCGGAGCCGGCCAGCACCGGGCGGCCGGGCAACTCGTCCAGCGGCTTGCCGATGCCCTCCAGCACCTCGGGATTCTGCAACTCGATCCGGGCGGTCCAGCCGGCGGGTCCGCGCGTCGCCACGGCGGTGCCGGTCAGGGTCTTTTCCAGGTCGGCCGGCGCGGCGGGGCGGATGAAGGTGACCGCTCCCTCGCGCCCGTCGATGACGTAGGTGGGCTGGGACAGCTTCAGCCGTGCGCCGATTCGGGCGGCGCGCGGATCGGCGCCCTTGGCGGCGGGCTTTCCCTCGGCGCCAGGGGCCGTTGCAGCCGGGACGGGGGCGGGCATGGGCTCCACCCGGACCTCCTCGACGGTCCAGGGCGGTGGAACGATGCGGGCGAACTCCGCGCGGATTTGGTCGGCCGGGAACTCCGCGGTCTGCGACGGGGCTGCGTGCGACAGCGCGGCGGGCGTCAGCCCGGCCATCAGCATCGCCGCAAATCGCCAGTGCGCCGGCTGCGCCATCGCTTCGTTCTCCACCGGAAGTACCCGCCAGGGCTTGAATCGGCCTGTCCGGGCATTGGTATAGCGAACGCTCCCCGGAAGGGAAACGCGTTTTGCCCACGCTGTGGTGGGCTCCGCGGTCGGCGCGAGTCCCCACCGTCCGGCAACGCTCCGCCGGAGCGCACTCCCTGCTCGCAATCTGCCGCGACCGCTGGTCGCCATTGACCGCGACCGCTGGTCGCAATACGCCGCGACCCCCGGTCGAAATAGGCTTTGTGCGCACACGCCCCTTGCAATATCCTCATACAAATGGATGTATGTTCGCCGTTGAGGCGATCATTTTTCTGCAACGTCAGGGGATCAGGGCGTCACATGGCAGGCGGGCACGGGAGCAAGGAAGGGCCGGTCCTGGTCTGTCGGAACGTAAAGGTCAGCGGTCGGCGCACAAGCCTGCGCATGGAGCCGTACATCTGGGACTCCCTGAAGGAAATCTGCGAGCGTGAGGGGCTGTCGCTGAACGAGATCTGCACGCAGATCGACCAGCGCCGGGGGGAGGCCAACCTCACCGCCTCCATCCGGGTCTTCATCGTCAGCTATTTCCGCAACGCCATCGGCAACCGCGGCTTCGCGGAGGACGATGACGGCCCGTCGCGCATCCTCCGCAAGGCGATGGACGACGCCATCCCGATGTTCGACGACGATTGAAAACCCGCCTCCGCCCTCGGCCCGGCCCTTGCCCCCGGCGCAAGGCCGGGGAAGGCTGACGCCTTACCAGCGCAGGCTGGGAATCGCGTAGGTCGGCGTGTGGCCTGCGGTCTCCGCCGCGACGGCCAGCTTGGCCGGGTCGACCGCTTCGCCCCAGGCGCCGCCCAGCTCCTCCTGATGGATGCCGCAGGTGGCCAGCGCCACGTCGATGCCCGCGGCGTTCGCCCCGGCCACGTCGGTGCGCAGGCTGTCGCCCACCGCCAGGATGCGGCGCTTGTCCGTGATGCCCATCAGGCTCAGGCAGCGGCCATAGACCGGGGCGTGCGGCTTGCCGTGCCAGGCGACGTCGCCGCCCATCTCTTCGTACCGCTGGGCCAGCGTGCCGGCGCAGATGACCATCTGCGGCCCGACCATGACGACCAGGTCCGGGTTGGCGCAGATCATCGGCAGGTTGTTGCGGCGGCAGGCGTCCAGCGCCGGCTCGTAGACCGACAGCGGCTCGCTGAAATCGACGATGCCGGTGTTCAGCACGAAGTCGGCTTCCTCCGGCGACGGAACGACCGTGTAGTCGAGCCCGAGATAGACGTCCTGGTCGCGGTCCGGCCCGATGTGGTACAGGCGCCGGCCCAACGCCGCATGCCAGGGATCGTCGCGGTCGCGCAGCGCGTCATAGGTCGCCTCGCCGGAGGTCATGACGTGGTGGTAGCGCTCGCGCCCGATTCCCATGCCCTCCATCTTGCTGATCACGCCGCTGGTGCGGCGCGGCGCGTTGGACAGCAGGCAGATGACCTTGCCGGCCGCGCGAAGCCGGTCCAGGCAGTCGGCGACGCCGGGATAGGCCTTCTCGCCGTCGTGGATGACGCCCCACAGGTCAAGGATGACCCCGTCGTAGCGGTCGATGACGGAGGCGATGCCGGAAAGCTGCGCGATGTCGGTCATGATGTCCGGATGAGTGTCGGGCGGGGTGGTGTCGGTGGGAATGGATCAGCGGCGCGGTTCGGCCAGCAGGTCGGCATAGACGGCCAGCGTGTCGGCGCACATGCGCTGCTTGGTGTAGCGGTCGGCGACGAAGGCGCGGGCGCGGGCGCCGATGGCGTCGCTCTGCTCCTGCGTCAGGGACAGCGCCTCGTCCAGCGCCTGGGCCAGCGCGTCGGGATCGGCGGGCGGCACCACCCAGGCGGTCTGGCCGGGGATCACGGTTTCCTGATAGGCGCCGATGGCCGTGACGATCACCGGGCGGCCCATGGCCTGCGCCTCGACGATCACGCGGCCGAAGGCCTCCGGCTCCTGCGAGGCGGAAACGACCACCGCCGACAGCCGATAGGCGGCGGCCATGTCGTTGCAGTGGTCGGTCATCTTCACCACGCCGTCCAGGCCGGCCCTGCGGATGCGCTCCTCCAGCTCCTGCCGGTAGCCGGTGCGGCCCTGGTCGGACCCGACCAGCAGCGCGCAGACGTCCTTGCGGCCCAGCTTCGCCAGCGCGTCGATCAGCACGGTCTGGCCCTTCCAGCGGGTCAGCCGCCCGGGCAGCAGGATCACCCGCTTGTCGTCGGGCAGCCGCCATTGCTTGGACAGCTGGATCAGGCGGACGGAGCTGACCCGGTCCGGCGCGAAGGTGGCGGGGTCGATGCCGCGGTGGATGGTGCGGACGCGGGCCGGATCGACCTCGTAATTCTCCAGGATGTGGCGGTGGACGTAGTCGGAGTTCGCGATGATCCGCTCGCCCCGCGCCATGATGGAGTTGTACCAGCGCTTCAGCCCGTTCTTGTAGTTGTAGGGGGCGTGAAAGGTGGTGACGTAATGCGCGCCGGTGCGCTGGCAGGCCAGCCACGCGCTCCAGGCCGGGGCGCGGGACCGGGCGTGCACGATGTCCACGCGCTGTTCGCGGATGATGGCTTCCAGCTTGCGGGCGTTCCGGCGGATGACCAGCGGGTTTTTGGAGGCCAGCGGCAGCGTGATGTGGCGGATGCCGGCGCGGTCCAGCTCGGCCACCATCGGTCCGCCCTGCGAGGCCACCAGCGGCACGGCGCCGGCCTGGGCCAGCGCCACGGCCACGTCGATGCAGCTGCGCTCCGCCCCGCCGGTGACGAGGGTCGGCAGCACCTGCAACACCACGGGCGGTCGCCCCCTCGCCAGAATACCGCCCGGATGGCCGCCTTCCGCGGCGGCGTGGTGCGGGTTGCGCGGAACGTCGCCGGTGTTAAGGTGGGGTTCCAGTTCCATATCCATGCACGTTGTCTTCCGTCCAGGCCCTGAGGTGACTCATCATGACCGGACCCGCAGCCAGCCCCGCCGTTCCGTCGGGCGGCGCGCACCATAGCCTGAAGCGCGGCGCCGCGACCATAGCCTATCATCACACCCCCGGCCGCGATCCGGAGGGACGGACGCCGGGCGTCGTCTTCCTGGGCGGCTTCATGTCCGACATGACCGGCACCAAGGCCATGGCGCTGGAAGCCTGGGCGGCGGGGGAGGGGCTGGCCTTCACCCGCTTCGACTACCAGGGCCACGGGGCGTCCAGCGGCCGCTTCGACGAGGGCACCATCGGCATCTGGGCCGACGACGCGCTGGCCGTGCTCGACCGCGTCACCACCGGGCCGCAGATCCTCGTGGGCTCCTCCATGGGCGGCTGGATGATGCTGCTGACCGCGCTCCGCCGGCCGGACCGCGTGGCCGGCCTCGTCGGCATCGCGCCGGCCCCGGACTTCACCGAAGACCTGATGTGGGATCTCTTCGACGAGGCGACCCGCCGCGAGATCCTGGAAACGGGCCGCTGGCTGCGCCCGTCCGAGTATGGCCCGGAACCGCAGCCGATCACCCGCGCCCTGATCGAGGACGGCCGCAACCACCTGCTGCTGCGCAGCCCCATCGCCTTCGACAAGCCGGTGCGCCTGCTGCACGGCCTGCGCGACCCCGACGTGCCGTGGGAGGTGAGCCTGAAGCTGGCCGACGCGCTGACCACCGACGATGTGCGCGTCACCCTGATCAAGGACGGCGATCATCGCCTGTCCCGTGACCAGGACATCGCGCTTCTGTGCCGCACCGTCGGCGATCTGGTGCGGGAGATCGGGGGCTGACCGTGTCCCCGAAATGGGGCCTCGCAACGGGGCTTCTCGAAGGAGTGAGAAAAAAATCGCTCATGGATGTTTTCGGGGGTTGCGCGCCGCCTTCGGGGTGGATATAAACGCGGCCTCTGCGGAGGGGTGGCCGAGTGGTCGAAGGCGCACGCCTGGAAAGTGTGTATACCCCAAAAGGGTATCGAGGGTTCGAATCCCTCTCCCTCCGCCACGATTTCTTGCCAAGCGTGTTGATGCGCTTGGCGTGATTTGGGGAGCGCTCCGGCGCTCCCCTTTGCTTTTTCGGCCCCTTCGCCGGCGGGGCGTGGCCGATCCTGTGGCGGGCTGTGCTGAAACGATGATCCGCCGCGCTTACGCCTTCGTCTTACGCTGACGCGAGGCGATGATCTCGGGCAGGGTGACGGGGCGGAAATTCCAGACATCCACGCCGACGTCGAACTGGCGGGGCATGCCTTTCAACTGGCCGTGGCTGTGGCCGTGCAGGTTCAGGGCGCCCTTGTACATGCCGTTCCAGGTGCGGAAGGCATAGTGGCACAGCACCAGCCGGGTTTCGTCCAGCACCATCTCCGCATAGGCCTGCACGCTCGCCCAACCGGGCAGGCGCAAGGTGGCCGGGCCGTCGTTGTTGCCGGTGATCAGATGCTTGGTGCCGTGCAGGCGGTCGAGCAGGGCCGCCATCGCGTCGGGCGGCAGGCGCAGGGCGAAATCGCCCAGGTGCCAGATTTCGTCGTCCGGGCCGACCGTGGCGTTCCAGTTCGCCACCATGGCCTCGTCCATCTCGGCAACCGATGCGAAAGGACGGCGGAATCGGCTGAGGGCGCCGGTGTGGCTGAAATGCGTGTCGCTGGTGAAGAAGACCGCCATCGGTGATCTTCAACGTGCCGGAGGCGCTGGAGTTCCAGCCGCGCCGGAGGCGCGGAGGGTTCCCCCCCCCGCGCCGGTTCCGGCTGCCGTGTCATACCGAAGGCGTTTGATGGCTTCCATCAAACGCCTTCGGTTCAAACCCGGCAGCACATGGCGCAGCCATGTGCGAGAGGGTGATGCGGCCGGCCGATCATGGAAGCCTTCATGCGCCGGCCGTATCAGTCGTGCTTGTGGCCGTCCGCCGCCGGGTCCATCAGGCGGTGCAGGTGCACGATGAAATAGCGCGTGTGCGCGTCGTCGATGGTGGCGCCGGTCGCGCCGCGCCATGCCTTGTAGGCTTCGTCATAGTTGGGGAAGATGCCCACGATGTGGACCTTGGTGGGGTCGACGAACTGGTCGGAGTCGGGACGGACGAGTTCGCCGCCGAAGACGAGGTGGAGGAGCTGTTGCTTGTCGGGCATGACGCTGAAATCCTTTTTGGCTGGATTTGAGCACCGTCATATCCGCCGCGTGGCCTGTCCTTCAAGTGCAATGACAGAGGTGTGACGCCTTGTCGTCGCCTCCTTACCCCTTTTCGGCGGAAATGTGGGCAAAATGCCCTGCATTCGGGCATAGTCGCGGAAAGAACAAAGACGCGAGGGCTGATTCATGGTTGCTGGTAATACCACAAATCGGGGCGCGGCGACGCGCAGCGTGGCCGTCTGGGACTTGCCGACCCGTCTGTTTCATTGGGGGCTGGTCGTTCTGGTGACGGTTGCGGTTGTCTCCGCGAAGCTTGATCGGATGGAGATTCACATGCTGGCGGGGGAGGCGGTCCTCGCGCTTCTGCTGTTCCGGCTGGTCTGGGGCCTGATCGGCAGCCAGACGGCGCGTTTCACCGACTTCGTGAAGGGGCCGCGCGCGGTGCTGGACTACGCCGCGGGCCGGCACGGGCGCCGGCCGGCCCTGGGGCACAACCCCATGGGCGGGCTGATGGTGGTGGTCCTGCTGCTGGCCTTGCTGACGCAGGCGGTCAGCGGCCTGTTCACCTCGGACGACATCCTGGTGGATGGCCCGCTGGTGCCGCTCGCCGCTTCGGCCACGGTGGCGACGCTCAGCAGTCTGCACCGGCTGCTGTCCGACGGCATCCTGATCCTCGTCGGCGTGCATGTGCTGGCGGTGCTGGTCTATCTGCTGGTGAAGAAAGAGAACCTGATCGGGCCGATGATCACCGGCCGCAAGGCCATTCCGGCCGATGCCCCGGTCGCGGCTCCGAAACGCACCCCGGCCGCCGTGGCCCTGGCGATCATGGCCGCCGCGGCGGGTCTGGTGGCGGCGGTGGTCCAGGCGGGGTGACGCGCCGCCTTGCCGGTGATGAACCACAGAGACACAGAGACACAGAGGGTCTTTTGCTGACACGCGCCGGCCGGAATGCCGCGCCCGTTCTGAGTATCCCAGGCCGTTTTCTCTGTGTCTCCGTGCCTCTGTGGTGAACCGGTTCTGATCAGTCCGCGCGGAAGCGGTCGTGGCAGGCCTTGCAGGAGCCGCCCAGGGCCGCGAACTGCTTGGCGGTCGCGGCCTTGTCGCCGGTGGCGGCGGCGGCTTCCAGGGCCTTGGCGGCGTCCGCGAAGTTCTTGGACTTGGCGGAGAAGTCGTCGAAGTCGGCCCAGATCTCCCCCTTCGCCTTGGTGTCGCCCTTGTCGCTGCCGGCCGGGAACAGGGTCGGGAGATGGTTGGCGAAGGCGCCCACGCGCTGGGCCACGGCGCCGACCGGGGCGACCTTGTCGTTCTCCAGCAGGCCCTTGATCTCGGCCATCGCCTTCTTCGTGTCCTGGAAGCCGTCCTTGCGGGCCTTGATCGAGTCCTGGGCCATCGCGGTGCCGCCGACGAGCAGCAGGGCGGCGGTGGCGGCCAGCGTGATGCGGGTGAACATGGAAATCCTCCGAAAGCCTGTCCGTTGATGGGGCGGGCCGGTTTGCCGATTCGGTTGGTCGCCCCCTCGCGGGACGACCTTTACGGTGAATTCCCCAAAATGGGAATGCCCGCGATTTCTTTCGAGGTAGCCATCAATCTTTTGAAAGGGCTGCTGGCTTTTGAAAGGGCCGCCGGGGCCGGGTGTGGCCTTCGCGCGTCGCGTGCCGTGCGCAGGGCAGGAAAGCGCCCGGACGGAGGTGGGAGCGTCTTGCAAGCCGTGAGACGCGGAAGTAAGGTCCCGCGTCGCGTTAAAAACGGCCCATTTCCGTCACCGCCCAGTTTCGCCAACATTGTTCCAGGGGGTTAACCCGCCATGTCGATCATCGCGTCCCGTCTGTCGCGCATCAAGCCGTCGCCGACCATCGCCGTGACCAATAAAGCCCGCGAGCTGAAAGCGGCCGGTCGCGACGTCATCGGCCTGGGCGCCGGCGAGCCGGACTTCGACACCCCCGACAACATCAAGGCCGCCGCCATCAAGGCGATCGAGACCGGCGACACCAAGTACACCGCCGTGGACGGCACGCCCGCGCTGAAGAAGGCCATCTGCGCCAAGTTCGAGCGCGAGAACGGCCTGAAGTACACGGCCGACCAGATCTCCGTCGGCGTCGGCGGCAAGCAGGTGCTGTACAACGCCCTGATGGCCTCGCTGAACCCCGGTGACGAGGTCATCATCCCGGCCCCCTACTGGGTGTCCTACCCGGACATGGTGGAACTGGCCGAGGGCACGCCGGTGTTCGTCTCCTGCCCGGCCGAGCAGGGCTTCAAGCTGCAGCCGGCCGACCTGGACAAGGCGATCACGCCGAAGACCAAGTGGCTGATCCTGAACTCCCCGTCAAACCCGTCGGGCGCCGCCTACACCCGCGAGGAGATGAAGGCGCTGACCGACGTGCTGGTGAAGCACCCGCACGTCTGGATCATGACCGACGACATGTACGAGCACCTGCTGTACGACGGCCTGGAGTTCGTCACCCCGGCCCAGGTGGAGCCGAAGCTGTATGACCGCACCCTGACGGTCAACGGCGTGTCGAAGTCCTACTCCATGACCGGCTGGCGCATCGGCTACGCGGGCGGCCCGAAGGAGCTGATCAAGGCGATGGGCGTGATCCAGAGCCAGTCGACCTCCAACCCGACCTCGATCTCCCAGGCCGCCGCCGTCGAGGCCCTGAACGGCCCGCAGGACTTCATCAAGGAGCGCGCCGAGGTGTTCCGCCAGCGCCGCGATCTCGTGGTGTCGATGCTGAACCAGGCCACGGGCATCAACTGCCCGAAGCCGGAAGGCGCCTTCTACGTCTACCCGTCCTGCGCCGGCACCATCGGCAAGAAGACCCCGGACGGCAAGGTGATCGAGACCGACGAGGATTTCGTCACCTACCTGCTGGAGTCGGAA
>JAEZPL010000107.1 GCA_023413605.1 Pseudomonadota bacterium | reverse complement strand
CTTGCTGTCCTTCATGCCGGCCAGATGCTGGATCGCACCCGAGATTCCCACGGCGACATACAGATCGGGCGCCACGACCTTGCCGGTCTGGCCCACCTGCCAATCGTTGGGCGCGAAGCCGGCGTCCACAGCCGCGCGGGACGCGCCCACCGCCGCGCCCAGCTTGTCGGCCAAGCCTTCGATCAGGGCGAAATTCTCCTTGGAGCCAACCGCCCGGCCGCCGGAAACCACGATCTTGGCCGCCGTGAGGTCGGGGCGTTCGGAGACCGCGATGCGATCCTCGACCCAGGCCGAAACGTCCGAGGCCTTGGCCGCGACGGAAACCGGCACCACCTCGGCGGCACGACCCGTGCCGGCGGCGGCGAAATTGGCGGTGCGCACCGTGAAGACCTTCACCGCGTCCGTGCTTTTCACCGTTTCGATCGCGTTGCCGGCGTAGATCGGGCGCGCGAAGGTGTCCGCATCGACCACCTGGATGACGTTGCTCAACACCATCACATCCAGCTTGCCGGCGAGGCGCGGCAGGATGTTCTGGGCCGAGGCCGTCCCGGGTGCCGCGATATGGCTGTAATCCTTGGCGAGAGCGGCCAGCAGATCCGCCACCGGCTCGGCCAGCTGGCGGGCGTAGGCCGGGTCGTCGGCCACCAGGACCTTGGACACGCCCTGCAGCGCGGCGGCCTCCGCTGCTGCGGCGGCAACCCCTTCGCCGGCGACCAGCACATGCACCTCGCCGAGCCGGGTCAGGGCCGACAGCGCCTTGGCGGTGGCGTCGCGGCCCAGCGCCGCGCCGTTCACGTCCGCAACCAGAAGAACGCCCATCAGATCACCCCCGCTTCGTCCTTGAGTTTCGCCACCAGCTCGGCCACGGAGCCGACCCGGATTCCGGCCTTGCGCGTCGCGGGCTCGGCAACCCGCAGGGTGTGCAGCCGCGGTGCGGCATCCACCCCGAGATCGGCTGCGGTCCGGGTCTCAAGCGGCTTCTTCTTGGCTTTCATGATGCTGGGCAGCGAGGCGTAGCGCGGCTCGTTCAGGCGCAGGTCGGCCGAAACCACGGCGGGCAATGCCACCGAAAGAATCTGAAGCCCGCCGTCCACCTCGCGCGTGACACGCGCCCTTTCGCCCTCGATCACCACCTCCGAAGCAAAGGTCGCCTGCGGCCAGCCTAGAATGCCGGCCAGCATCTGCGCGGTGGCGCCCTGGTCGTTGTCGATGGCCTGCTTGCCCGCGATGACCAGCCCCGGCGCCTCGGCCCTCACCAACGCCGCCAGCACCTTCGCCACGGCCAGGGGCTCGATGTCGCCATCGTGGCCCGGATCGACGAGAAGCGCTCGGTCGGCCCCGATGGCCAGGGCCGCGCGCAACGTTTCCTGGCACCCCGCCGAGCCGATCGAAACCACGATCACCTCGGACGCCTGACCTTTTTCCTTCAGGCGGACCGCCTCTTCGACGGCAATCTCGTCGAAGGGGTTGATCGACATCTTCACGTTCTGCAGATCGACGCCCGATCCGTCGGGCTTCACGCGCGCCTTCACGTTGTAGTCGATCACCCGCTTCACAGGGACGATGATCTTCATCGGTTGTTTCCTGTTCTTGAAATTTCGGCGCCAATTTTTCAGGCCATGGCCCCTGTCGGTCAGGCCGCCTGCGCTTGCATGCAGATTTTTCCGAACTGGCGGCTCGTCACGGTGACACCGCCCCCGGCGTCCGGTTCGGCCACGAACGACAGCGGGCGCCCCGCAAAGGCCGGGGCCTGTCCACGGTAGCGGAAGCGGTGCAGGGGACGGCCAAGCGCCTGCGCCGCCCGCGCCGCAAGAAGCGTTGCTTGCAAAGGCCCATGCACGACCAGGGCGGGATAGTTCTCCTCGTCCCGCGCGTAGGGAAGATCGTAATGAATCCGGTGGCTGTTGAAGGTCAGCGCCGAATAACGGAACAGAAGCCGGCTGTCGGGCAGGATCCAGTCCTCATCCGCCGCGGGCGCTTCGGCATCGGGGAGACCGGCGGGCGGCGCGGCGGGATCGACGGTCACGCCCGCATCGCCGAGCGTAGCGGAGAACCGCGCGACAAGTTCGGGTTCCAGCCGCGCCTTGGCGTTGGTCTCGCGCCCGATATGTTCGTGCCATGACGACATCTGGTTCATTGTCCTTGTGCCCCGCCGGCCTGAGGCAAAGTTCCGCCGGACGCGCCCGAAGGCACGTTTGCAGACGCTTTGAAACCGGGGATCTCTGGGGTGCCTCCCGCACCTTGTCGCCCAAGTCTACCGGCCCGGCCCCGTGACTGACCAATAGGCTGTGCCGATAGCGCGGCTCGCGGATGCCTATCGCCGGTCGCTCCGCTCCGGAGCAAGCCGGGCGAGCATCGCGTAGAACGGATCGCCGGAATCACGCCGGCCAAGCTGGCCCGCCATGGCGGGCTCGTCACCCTCGGCCCAGGATGTCCGGGTCAGGTCATAGACCACTTCGCGCGCCACCACCGCCCAGCGTCCCGCGCGCCGTTCGAAATGGTCGAGATAGCGCCCGATCACCGTGTCGTCGCGGCTTCGGCCACCGCTGTCCTGGGGATCGGCCTCACGCCTCAGCGCCATGAAATAGGTTTCGACCAGGGCGCTGTCGGGGGAAAGCCATTCGACATGCACATTGCCCAGGAAATGCACGGAGCGCCGGGTCTCCGCATGACGCGCGCTGACCCAATCGATGAAGCCGTCCCGTCCGCCACGGTAGGAGCCGTGCCAGTCCTCGGCATCGGGGAAATAGCAGCCGCGCACCGCCTCCCAGTCGCGACGGTCGACCGAACGCGCGTAAAGCGCCAGTTGCCTGCGGATCTCGGCCTCGGCCAGAAGCCGCGCGACGGCGGCCTGTTCGTCCTCGGTCATGTCCCCTCCCCTTCGGCATGAAAAAAGGCGCATCCGAAGATGCGCCTGTCGCAGTTGAGCGCAGTGCAGAAAACCTCAGCCCCGCGCGGGGGCTTCCAGGCTGAAGCGCGCCACATGGGCCAGCGCCCGGACGCCCCGCGCGGGATCGGTGTAGCAGGGCACGCCGGCGGCGAGCAGCGCCTGGCGCGGACGGCCTGAGCCTCCGGTCCAGACGACGGCGAAGGGCTTTTCGGTGGCGCGGAACCCTTGCAGAATCCCGTCCACGATGGCCTCCGACCCACGGTCGGCGTTGCCCAGGACGACCAGGATCATGTCGGTCTCCGGGCTGGTGACCAGCCGGTCCATCGCGCGGGCCATCAGCGTGGGGTCGGTCAGCAGCGCCCCCGTCAGGTCCAGGGGATTCAGCGACGAACCGAAGGCCGGCAACAGATCCGCCAGCCGCGCCCTCGCCTCCTCCGACCAGCGGTTCACGTCCAGCCTGTCGCGCGTCGCGGCATCGGCCGCGATGGAGGATGCCCCGCCCGAGGAGGTGATGATCGACAGCCGCCGCCCCCCGGCACGCCGCCCGGTGCGGAAGGCCAGCGCGGCGTCGGTCATTTCCTCCATCCGCTCCATACGGATGGCGCCGCCCTCGGCCAGGATGGCGTTGAAGCGCACGGCGTCGCCGGGGTCCGAGGCGGTGTGCGCCCCGACCGAGCGGCGGCCGGCCTCTGTGTCGCCGGCCTTCAGCAGCAGGAGAGGCTTGCCCGCCTGCCGTGCCGCCGCCACCGCTTGTCGCAGCGGATCCTCCTCGACGAAATCCTCCATGTAACCCAGCAGAACCCCGACATCGTCAAACGCGGCAAGGGCGGTGAGGATCTCGGCCACCGAAATGTCCGACTGGTTGCCGGTGTTGGCGTAATAGCGCGCGCCAAGCCCCTGCCCCAGAAGGGCCGAATACATGAAGGTGCCGACCGCACCCGACTGGCTGACGATCGCCACCGGGTCGCTGCGCAGGTTTTCCTCTTCGTCGAAGGCCGAGGAAAAGGTCGCCATGGCGCGGGTCGGAATGGCAAAGCTGCCCAGGCAGTTCGGCCCCAGAAGACGGATGCCCGTGCGCCTCGCGGCCTCGACCAGCGCCAGTTGCAACGGAATGCCCGCGCCCCCCGCCATTTCGGAAAAGCCCGACGCGAAGATGATCGCCGCCTTCACCCCCGCCTTGCCGCAATCCTCGACCGCCTGCACGACGGCGCCGGCCGGAACGACGATGATCGCCAGATCGGCGGGTTCCGGCAAATCCTCGATCCGGGGCCAGGCCTTGATGCCCTGAACCTCGGCACGCTTGGGGTTCACCGGATAAAGCGCGCCCTGGTAGCCATGCCGGATCAGGAAGTCGAGCGGCCGGCCCGACAGTTTCACCGTGTCGTTCGAGGCCCCGACAATGGCGATCGAGCGCGGCCGGAACAGCGTTTCAGCGATGGAGCGCGACACGGGATCAGCTCTCCTTCACGAACACGGGCGGGCGCTTTTCGCGGTGCGAATTGACGCCCTCCAGCACATCCGGCCCGGACACGCCGAGGAATTCGTAGCCCAGCGACGTTTCGAAGATCCCGGCGTTCTGCCGGTACCACATGTTCATCGAATGCTTGGTGAAGGCGATGGATTCCTGCGCGCCGAAGGACAGTTTCCGCGCGATCTCGCGCGCCTTGGGCAGCAGGTCCGCCTCGTCGACCGACATCGACACCAGCCCGAGGTCGTCGGCTTCCTGGCCGGTGATCCGCTCGCAGGTGAACAGCAGGTACTTCGCCTTGGCCATGCCGCACAACAGGGGCCAGACCATGGCGGCATGGTCGCCCGCCGCGATGCCCAGCCGGGTGTGCCCATCCACGATCTTCGCGTTCTTGGCCGCGATCGAGATATCGGCCATCAGCGCCACGACAAGCCCCGCCCCCACCGCCGCGCCATGGATGGCGGAGATGATCGGCTTGTTGCAATTGATCATGTTGTAGAAGAGGTCGCGGCTTTCGCGCAGGACCTTGTGGCGGATGTGATAGTCGCGATACTGCGCCTCGATCAGCGCGAAATCGCCGCCGGCTGAAAAGGCCTTGCCCTCGCCCCGGACCAGAGCGACGCGGACGGCCGGGTCACGGTCGATGTCGCGCCAGATTTCGGGGATGTCCTCATGCAGCTGTTCATCGACCGCGTTGAGGTTGGGACCGCTGAAGATGATTTCCAGAACTCCGGGAATGTTCTCCTCGAACTTCATGGCG
>JAEZPL010000416.1 GCA_023413605.1 Pseudomonadota bacterium | reverse complement strand
GAAGAAGAACTTCACGAGGTCGTAGCCGTAGGCCGAAAACCCCCCACCATTTTCAAGGGCCGCGCCCTTGCCGACCAGCGTCTTGGCGTCGGCGAAGAAGTCCACCCCGTAGGCCACCGTATAGCCCACGAAAAAGTAGGCGATGGTCGACATGGCGAAGTCCGACAGGATTTTCACCAGAGCGTTCACCTGATTTTTCTCGCGGACCGTCCCGACCTCCAGCAGCGCGAAGCCGCAATGCATGGCCAGCACCATCACGGCGCCGATGAGGACGAAAAAAACGTCGCCGCCCGTCTTCGCTGCACCCATTTTGCCCAGACCTTCAGCAAGATGCCTAAAAAGTAGGCAAGTTGATACGATATTGGGCAAATTTGCGCAAGCTTTGAATCGATCTTTCGAGAGGCAAGCGGCGCGAGGGCAGCCCAAAAGGCGGTAAGGCCGTGTCTGGCCTTACCGCTTCGTGTGCAAGGGGTGTGCCGGATGCCGGAACGGTGGTGATGGGGCTCGCGCCGGGATCAACCCGCGGCTTGCGCGATCAGCCAGTCGCGGAACTCGGGCGCCTCGGTTCGGCCGCGCTGGCGGCTTTCCAGCAGGTAATAGTGGCCGGACACCACGCTGTCGGAGTCCAATGGCGTGGTCAGGCGGCCGGTGCTCAACGGACGCTCGACGAACAGCAGCGGGACGACGGCGACGCCCAGCCCGTCTTCGGCGGCCTGGATGGCGAAGTAGGTGTGGTCCACCTCCATCCGGCTGCGGAAAGCCGGGAGTTCCAGGCCGTGGGCCGTGCACCAGGCCGGCCACAGGTCGGCGCGGGCGCGGATGGTGATGATCGTCTGGCCGGCCAGGTCGGCCGGCGTCCGGATGGCCGCCGACTCCAGCAGCGCCGGGCTGCACACCGGCCCGCTGTGCTCCGGCATCAGGGGCAGTGGCTTCAGCCCGGCGAAGTGGGCGGGGTCGCGCCGGATGGCGTAGTCGAAGCGTTGCGTCGTGTCGATGGGGCCGGGGGCGGTGGACAGCGACACCTCCAGCGCCGGGAAGCGCTGGCGGAACTGCGGCAGCCGCGGCAGCAGCCAATGCATGGCGAAGGTCGGGATGCAGTCCACATGCACCACGCGCCGGCCGCTGCCGTCCAGGGCGCCTTCCTCCAGGATCGTTTCGGTCGCGTGCTGGATTTCGGTGAACAGGTCGGCCATGCGCGTGAAATAGCGCGCGCCGACCCCGGTCAGCCGCGCCTGCCGCTGGCTGCGGTCGAACAGGGGCACGCCGAGAAACTCCTCCAGCGTGCGGATCTGGCGGCTGACCGCGCCGGGCGTGACGTTCAACTCCTCGGCGGCAAGGCGGAAGCTGGAATGGCGGGCGGCGGCGACGAAGGCCCGCAGGGCGTTCAGCGGTGGCAGGCGGGACGGCATGGTTGAGTTTTTCTCACCAGTCGCGGGAAGACAAGTCGTTTGTCCGCCCTTCACCCGGTGCCTATCGTGGGCGGACCCGAACCTTCCGCGTCAAAAAGCCTCATGTCGCACATCACGAGAAAACTGGTCCTGCTGCTGGGCGTGTCGCAGCTCGTGTGCTGGGGCATTTCCTACTACCTGATCGGCATCTTCGGGAACGTCATGGCCGCCGACCTGGGGCTGAGCCTGACGGTCGCCTACGGCGGCTTCACCGCGGCGCTGTTGGTCATGGGGCTGACTTCCACACTGATCGGAAAGACCATCGACCGCTGGGGCGGGCGGCCGGTGATGGTGGTGGGGTCGCTTCTGTCGGCCGCCGGCTGCCTGGGGCTGGCCGCGGCGACGGGGGTGGTGGGCTATTACGCGGCCTGGGTTGTGCTGGGTCTCGCCATGCGGACGACGCTGTATGATGCGGCCTTCGCGGCGCTCGCCCGGCTGGGCGGGCCGCAGGCGCGCAAGCCGATCTCTCAGATCACGCTGCTGGGCGGGCTGGCCTCGACGACGCTTTGGCCGGTCGGGCAGGCGCTGGCCGACGCCTTCGGTTGGCGCGGGGCGCTGGTCGCCTACGCGGTCTTCGCCCTGCTGACCATTCCGCTGCACGCCGCCATCCCGGCCGAGCGATACGAGCGCCCGCCGAGCACGACACCGGGCGGCGCGGAGGAGGAGGCTGACCGGCACCCCGTCATCCCCGCGGCACCGCTGCTCTACGCGCTGATCGTCGCGGCGACGGGGCTGCTCAATTCCGGCATGTCGGCGCACATGATCGGCATCCTCGGTGGGCTGGGGGCGGCCCCCATGGTGGCGGTGTGGATCGCGGCCTTGCGCGGGGTCGGCCAATCCTCCGCCCGGCTGTGCGAGGTGCTGTTCGGCGCCCGCCTGCACCCGACCAGCCTCGCCCTGTTGGCGTCGGCCCTGCTGGTGCCCAGCTTCTTCATCGGGCTGGCGAGCGGGCAGGCGGTGGCCGCGGGCGTCGCCTTCGCGCTGCTGTTCGGGGCGGGCAACGGCCTGCTGACCATCGTGCGCGGCACGCTGCCGCTGGTGCTGTTCGACCCGCGCGCCTACGGCGGCACGGTCGGCCGCCTCATCACGCCGAGCTTCTACGCCTCGGCCCTGGCACCGCTCGCCTACGCCGTGATCATCGAGCAGGCGGGGGAGGGGGCGGCGCTGCTGTTGTCGGCGGCGCTGGCGCTGGTGGCGCTGGGCTCGGCGGCGGTGTTGTGGGGGGCGTTCCGCAGGGAGCGGATCAGCTCCCCTTGAGGCGCCCGTCCCAATCCTCGACGGCGTGGCGTTCCAGGCGACGTTCGGCCAGCGTGCGCCACGCCTGCGCCAGCACGGGCAGGGCAGCCATTTCGGCGAGGGCGTCGCGGTTCAGCGTGTCGACGTAGAGCACGTGCAGCAGGCGCGTCAGCGACCAGTGCGGGTAGGGGCGCTCGACCAGCGTCAGCCGGTCGCCGGGTCCGATCTCGCCCGTTTCCACCACGCGATAGTACCAGCCGGTGCGGCCGGTGGTCTGGACGCGCTTGGCCATGTCGGGCACGCCGAAGCGGTGGTTCAGCTTCCAGCAGGGCTGGCGGCCCTGCGCCACCTCCAGCACGGCGCTGCCGGCGCGGAAGCGGTCGCCGACGCAGATGTCGGCCTCGGTCAGGCCCAGGGTGGACAGGTTCTCGCCGAAGGCGCCGGGCTGCCCCAGCAGGGGCGTGTCGCCGCCCAGGTCGTCCGCCCAGGCCGCGTGGTGGTCGAGCGGGTAGTGGTGGATCGCCTTGTCGCGCCCGCCATGGACGCGGCGGTCGGCCTGCTCGTCGTCCAGGAAGCCTTCCGGTCCCACCGCGCGGGGGCCGTCCACCGGCGTCTTGGCGATGGCGCTGGTGCGCCCCGGCGGGCCGAAGGGAACGGCCTTGCCGACGAGGACGGCGCGGATGACGGCTTCGGTCACAGGATCACCTTCGGTTTCTTCTTCGCCTGCACGGCCTGTTCCTGGAGGGCGACATAGTGGTGCCACACAAGCTTGGCCGCAAGGCTGCGGTGCGGGCGCCAGGGTTCGGCCACGGCCAGCAATTGCGCCGGAGTCGGCTTCTCAGCCCAGCCCTTCAGGCGCTGCACGCCCAACTGGATGGCAAGATCGCCCACCGGCCAGATGTCCGGCCGGTCGAGCGCCATCATCAGGTAGATCTCGGCGGTCCAGCGCCCGATTCCCTTCAGCGCGACCAGCGCCGCGATGGCCTCTTCGTCGTCCATCCCGTGAATGGCGTCGAGGTCCAGGCGGCCCTCCGCCACGGTCTGGGCGAGGCCGCGGGCGTAGCCGATCTTCTGGCGGGACAGGCCGCAGGCGCGCAGGTCCTCGTCCGGCAGGGCGAGGATGGCGTCGGGCGTGACCGTGCCGACCATCCCTTGCAGCTTCGCCCACAGGGCCGCGGCGACCTTGGTGGAGAGTTGCTGTTCGATGATCAGGCACAGCAGGCCGGGGAAGCCGCCCGGCCGCGTGAAATCGCGGATCGCCGGCCCGCCGACGCGCAGCGATTCGGCGAAGATGGGATCCAGGGAGGTGAGGTGTTCGACGCTCATGGCGATCCGGAGATGGGGCGGATACGAAAATGGGGATGCACAGCGATTGTGCATCCCCCATTTTTTACCGGTCCGCCTTGAGCGGTTCGCGTCGAAGGAGCGGGGGCGTTACGCCACCAGTTCGATCGCGTAGTCCTCGATGACGGTGTTGGCGAGCAGCTTGTTGCACATTGCCTCGACCTCCTTGCGGGCGGTCGCCTCGTCGGTGCTCTTCAGCTGAAGCTCGATGACCTTGCCGGCGCGGACGTCCTCGACGCCGTCGAAGCCCAGCGTGTGCAGCGCGTGCGCGATGGCCTTGCCCTGGGGGTCGAGAACGCCGCGCTTGA
>JAEZPL010000462.1 GCA_023413605.1 Pseudomonadota bacterium | reverse complement strand
GCGGAACAGCCCGCGGCGGCTGATGCCGGCCGTGTCGTGCGTCGCGTCGGTTCGTCCCACCCCATGCTGAACCGCCCCCGTCCGTCCACCAGCCTCGGCGTCGGGCGTGGTGTCGAAGGCCAGATGGGCGCGCCAGGGGATCACGGAGCGGCGCGCCAGCAGCAGCGGCGGCAGGCCGCGCCCTTCCAGCAGCAGGTTCAACTCCTCCACCGCGCGCTCCAGCCGGACGGCGGTGGAACTGCCGGTGGGGCAGGTCGCGCAGGTCCCGCGCGTGATCACCATGCGCCGCACCCCGCTGGCATGGAATGCGGCGAGGTCGCCGAGGCTCAGCACATTCAGGCAGGGCAACACCCCGTCCACCTCGTCCTCGCCCCCGCCCTTTCCCACTCCTTGGGTGTTGCGCAGTCCGGTCTGGGAGCAGGCGGCGAACACGACGGTCTGCCCGGCCATCTGCCCGGCAGCCTGCTTGGCCGTCTGCCCGCCCAGGCGCCGCCGGGCGACGCGGTGGCTGTGGGCGATGACCGATTGCGGGCAGGCGGGGGCGCACAGGCCGCAGCCGTCGCAGGCTTGCGCGTCCAGCGACACGCCGTCCTCGTCCACCGCCCAGGCGCCGCGCGGGCAGGCATCGGCGCAGCCGCGGCAGCTCGCCACCACGGCCTTGTTGTGCACGCAACGTTCCGCCGCAATGGACGGCAGGGCGCCGATGGCGTGGTGTGAGGTCGGCGGCTGGATCGTGGATGCGGTCACCCGCAGGCCCCCTTTCTCCGGCCCCCCGGAGCGTTGTCGGTGTTCATGTCGTCTGCCACGTCGCCCGCGGCCGGGCGGGGCAGGTCGAAGGCCTGCGCCAGCAGGTTGCGCAGCACATCCAGATAAGCACCCGTCAGCAGTGCGACACCTGCGAAATACGGCGTGCGGCACCGTGCCGCAACCCGCCCGCAGAAGGCGGGGATCCAGCGCAGCGGGTGCTGGTCCAGGAAGGACGCCGCGTCCGCTGCCTGTCCGCGCTCCAGCAGATCGGCCAGGAAATGCAGTTCCAGCACCAGATGGTCGGGGTCGCGCGGATCGTCGGTGACGACGCCGAAGCGGCGGTGCCAGCCCTTCACCTGGAACATCGCCTCCTGCCGCCGCAGCGGCTCGTCATGCACCCAGACGGACTCCATGGGGCAGGCGCGATAGGCGTTGGTCAGGTAGATCGCCGCGAAATCGGACGCCAGATCGTCCAGCGACGCAGCATCGACGGGGCGCGGCAGGCCGTTCACGAGATCCGCGATCAGAGCCATGGCCTGGATGGCGTCCGCGCGGTCGAACGTCAGGTCGAAAAGGTCCTGGAGGGGCTGCTCGCGCAGCTCCTCCAGGAGTTCGGCGGTCGGTTCCCGGTCGTGCAACCGCGCCAGCCGGCGCAGGTCGGCTGCCGCCGCCCGCCCGAACTGGACGACCACCGGGGACGCCCCGGAAATGGAGGGGGCAACAGTGGGGGCAACCGGGGTGAGTCCGTCCACGCGCGTGCTCCTTCAAGGAAAACCCCTCCCCCGGGAGGGCCGGGGTGATCGCATTGGGAGACAAAGTTCCATTTTCAGGATAACTGTCATCCCCGCGAAGGCGGGGATCCAGAAAACTCTGCACAATGATGCTGATGTGGTCTGGATCCCCGCCTTCGCGGGGATGACGAAGATCCTAATCTGTAATCAAAAATCCCTAATGCGATTGCCCTGCCGGCCGGGCCGGGAAAGGGGAGATTCGCCTTCAGCTTTCGATCTTGCCCTTCGGGTGCGCCACGAAGGCGATCGACGGGTTGGTCAGCTCCGGATTGGCCATGTTGCGCACCTGCCGGACCACGCGATCACCCGGCCCGACCGCCTTGGTCGGGTGGGATCCGTCGCGGATCTTGTCGATGGGGCCGATGTCCAGCACGCGCATCACGCAGCCCATGACGCAGTAGGGCTTGCGTCCGGCGTCGATCTCGTCGACGCACAGGTTGCACTTCATCACGGTGTTGCTGATCGGGTCGAACTGCGGCGCGCCGAAGGGGCAGGCGGCCTCGCAGCGGCGGCAGCCGATGCACAAGCTGCTGTCGATGTCGACGATGCCGTCCTTCTGGCGCTTGAAGATCGCGCCGGTCGGGCAGGTCGGCAGGCAGGCCGGCTCCGCGCAGTGGTTGCAGGACATGTTCACCTTGTAGGCGAACACCTCCGGGAACGTGCCGCCTTCCACATACATCACGCGGCGGAAACGCGGCCCCGGCGGCAGGCCGTTCTTGTCCTTGCAGGCGATCTCGCAGGCGCGGCAGCCGATGCAGTCCACGTTGTTGTGGACGAAGCCCAGCTGCATGTCCGGCTTGACCGGGGTGTAGGTCTGGCGCTTGCGCTCGGCGACCGCCACCTGGATGCGGGCCTTCTTGTCTTGGTCCATCGATTTCTGATCCATCTCTGGCGGCCCCCCTTACGTGCTGCGGCGGAACACATGCGCCCGCGAGGTGGCGAGCTGATCCCACCCCGGCCGGTGGTTCAGGTCGGTCTTGCGCAGGCCCACCAGGATCGTGTTGTAGGCGAAGCCGCCCGCCGGGCTCGGCTCGTCCAGCGTCAGCACGTCCGGGTTGCCGGCGCGGTCCACGCCGTTGTCGTCCAGGTCGAGCCACGCGCCCTCGTGCACCACCAGCACGCCGGGCATCACGCGTTCGGTCACATAGGCCGGCAGCACCATGCGGCCGCGGGCGTTGTAGACCTCCACCGTGTCGCCGGTCTTGATGCCCAGCTCCTTGGCGTCGGCGGCGTTGATGGTGACCTCCTGGTCGTAGGTCTCGCGCAGCCAGGGGATGTTGTTGAAGATGGAGTGCGTGCGCCAGCGCGGGTGCGGCGTCACCAGATGGTACGGGTGCTCCGCCCGCTTCTCCGTGTGGTTCAGGCTCTCGAACGGCTCGGTCCATTTCGGGATGGACGGGATGGGATAGCCCCAGGCCGTCTTGGTCCAGTCGGTGACCTGGGCCAGCTGGGTGGACAGGATCTCGATCTTGCCGCTGGGGGTCTGGAAGGGGATGCCCTTCTCGATCTGGTCCTGGAAGGCGACGTGCAGGCGCGGCAGCTTGAACTTGTAGGAGCCGCGCTTCTTGAACTCATCCCACGAAATGTCGGCGCCCTGATGGTGCTGCACCTTCTCCCACCACGCCGACAGATAGGCCTCGTCCACCGCGTCGTCGTGGTGGAAATACTCGCGGCTGGCGCGGGGGTTGTAGCGTTCGCCGAAGCCCAGGCGGTGGGCCAGCTCCGTGTAGATCTGGAAGTCGGTCTTCGACTCGCCCA
>JAEZPL010000457.1 GCA_023413605.1 Pseudomonadota bacterium | reverse complement strand
CGGCAGCGCCCGTGACCACCCCCGACGTTGCACGGGAATCCGATTCCCATTCCTCCCCGGAATTGAGCCCCACACCGGCGCCGACATCGGTACTGGAACCCGCCGAGATGGCCCAGCTGGACACTGAACCGAAGGCCGGGGCCGGGGCCGATCCCGAACCGACAGCGGTTCAGGCGGCGCCGATGCACGCCGAACCGGCCGCACCCGACCTGGATCCTCTGCGCGCAGCGTTGGTGAACCTCCAATGCGCCATCGTTGACGTCGTGTTCAAGGACGGGCGGGTTACCGTATCCGGTGTCGCGGCCGGCGAATCTGTTCGTGCGCGCCTTGCGGCTCTGGTCGCTGTGCATGCGCAGGGATGGCCTCAGGAAAGCTCGGTCCGCCTTGCTCCCCCTGCCCTCTGTGATCCCCTGTCGCTGGTCGGACCGTTGCGCACCGCGAACAGGTCGGCCCCCGTTCCGGTGGCCATTCGCCTGGAGGCACCGGACGCGCCGTTCCGTGGCGGAACGAACCTGATGTTCGACATCGCGGCGCCCGACTTCCCGGCCCACTTGCAGGTCGACTACTACACGGCTGACGGCAATGTCATCCACCTGCTGCCCAACGCGCTGGAAACGAGCGGTCAGGTCGACTCCGGTGCGCTGCGCCGCCTGGGGGACCGCAAATCGGGAGGGCGTTTCTGGACCTTCGGCCCGCCTTTTGGCAGTGAGCTGATCGTCGTGATCGCCAGTGCCTCGCCGCTGTTCACGACGCCCCGGCCCGAGGCCGAAGCGGCATCCGCCTACCTGCCGGAACTGAAGCGCGCCCACGACGTGGCGGGTGCGGCAGCCCTGGCCGATGCGCGTTTCATCGTCACCACGGCCCCGTGACGGTCATCAGGACCGCGGTGAGAACCACGCGACGACGACCGTGATGTTGTCATGGCCGCCGGCCTGGTTGGCGGTGTCGATCAGGCGTACACAGCTTTCGTCCGGACCCGGTCGGGGTTGACGGGAGAGGATGCGGGTCAGCGCCGCATCCGGCACCATGCCGTTCAGGCCATCGGAACACAGCAAATAGAGGTCGTCCGGCTGCAGCGAATGGACGGTGATGTCCGGATCCACATGCTCCCCGGTGCCCAGGGCGCGGACGATGATGTTCTTCTGCGGCGCGGCCCCCCGGCGCCCGTTGTCGAGCCAGAGCTGGTACAGGCTGTGGTCGCGCGTGAGCTGGCGCAGTTCGCCGTCGCGCAGACGGTACAGCCGGCTGTCGCCGGCGTGGAAGGCGATCACCCTGCCCGTTCCGGGCACCCGCCACAGCCCGACAACGGTGGTTCCCATGCCGCGGCCCTCGGCAAAGCCTCGCTCCACGTTCAGCGCGTGGATCCGGCGGTTGGCGAGTTGCACGGCCGAGCGCACGACCGACACGGCGTTCTGCACCGCCGGCTCTACGGTGTGGGATTGCCCCAGCGTGCAATCGTCGTCCGGCACAGCCTTGGTCTGCGGCTTCGACGGGACGTTCGGATTGAGTTCATGGATGAAATCGGCGATGGCCTCCGCCGCGGTACGGCTGGCGATGTCGCCGCCCGCATGGCCGCCCATGCCGTCGCACACCAGCGCCAGCCCCAACTCGGGACTGACATGCAGACTGTCCTCGTTGCGCGACCGTGTGCGGCCGACATCGGAGCGTCCGGCGGCGATCATATCGAAGGCGGAATGGAACATCACGCGGACGGCTCCGGAATCGCAACGCAGGTCGGGACAGACGGCGGCGGGAGGAAGTCCCAGCCGTATGCAGCCGATAATGGCGCAAGCACCGGTAAAGATACAGCCGCAAAGATGCAGCCTCTTGCCGCATTTCGACTGCGTTGCACCGGCTGTTGCAGCCGGGCGGATAGGCCACGGGGGGCGGACGGGCGTCTCAGCCGAACCCGAACGGCTCGGTCAGACGGTAACGTCCAGCAGGGAACCGCGATGCGGCAAGCCGTAACCGCGCCTGTTCGTCTGTGCGTCCGATGCGCCCGCCTGCGTGTCGAGCGACTGTCCGGACTGTGTCGCGTTGCGGGTGTCACGTGGGCTGTCGGCCTTGCCGACCGCTTGCGGGGCTTGCGCCGTCTGGGTTCGGACGGTTGTGGTCGTCTGCTGCGCGGCCTGCACCGCCGGCGACATAGCCATCTGTACCGCCGGGGTTATCAGCGGTTGCGGCTTTGCCAACTGGGGCGCGGTGACCGGGTTTAGTTGCATACTAAGAGAATGGGCCTGGATCACAGCCGATTCAAGGCGCGAAACGCCTCAGGGCACAGTTTGAAGGCGAGGGATGCACCTGCCCTCGCCTTTCCGGTGGTCGCGCTTGATACGGCCGGCGCATGAAGGCTTCCATGATCGGCCGGCCGCATCACCCTTTCGCGCATGGCTGCGCCATGTGCTGCCGGGTTTGAACCGAAGGCGTTTGATGGAAGCCATCAAACGCCTTCGGTATGAGTGGTTCAGCCGGCTGGTTGCTGTTGCGTAATGCAGTGGATGCCGCCGCCGCCGCGCACGATGTCCAGCGCCGGGATCTGGATCACCTCACGGTCCGGGAAGGCCCGGCGCACCGTGCGGTAGGCGTCGTCGTCGGCCGGATCCTCGAAGGCCGGCATGACGATGCCGCCGTTGGCGATGTACTGGTTCGTGTAGGACAGCGTCAGCCGCACGCCGTTCTCGTCGCGGCGGGCGGGCTGGCGGATGGGAATGACCTCCAACTCACGGCCCTGGGCGTCGCGGGCACGCTTCAGCCGGTCGAGATTGTCCTGGAAAGCCTTGAAATTCGCGTCGCCCGGATCGTCGGTGGTGATGGCCATCACGACGCCCGGCTTCACGAAGAAGGCGATCTCGTCGATGTGGCCGTCCGTCTCGTCGTCCTGGTAACCCTCGCCCAGCCAGATGATCGTTGAAATGCCGAGATGATCCTTCAGCAGCGCCTCGATCTGCGCCTTGCTCAGATTCGGGTTGCGGTTGGGGTTCAGCAGGCACTGTTCGGTGGTCAGCAGGGTGCCCTGCCCGTCCACATGGAAAGAGCCGCCCTCCATGACCAGCGGAGCCTCGAACCGACGCAGGCCCAAGCGCTCCAGGACAAGGCGTCCGACCTGCTGGTCCTTTTCACAGTCCGGGTAATTGCCGCCCCAGGCGTTGAAGCGCCAGTGAACGCCGGCCACCAGCCCCTTGCCGTCGGTGACGAAGCTGGGGCCGGTGTCGCGAATCCAGGAATCGCTGATCGGCAAGGGCAGGATTTCAACGCCCGGCCCGCAGGCGAGCGAGGCGTCGGCAACGTCGGCGGGATCGCAGACCATGGTCACCGGTTCGAACCGGCCGATGGCCCGCGCAACCTCGGAGTAAGCGGCGGTGGCGGCGTCGAAGGCCCCTTCGGGCCAAGTTTCCGGACGGCATGGCCACGCCATCCAGCAGCGCTCGTGGCGCTCCCACTCGCCCGGCATGTAGAGGCCTTCCGCCGCCGGTGTCGTCATACCGAAATCTCCCGCCAATCCTGCAATGCGCCGACCCTGATTCCTTGGGCGGAGCGGCGTTATGTCTCAGGTTGCCCCAACCATGGTCACCCTAACCATGAGACGGCGGATTTGGCAACGGCCACCGAAAAGCCCGTTGGGGCTGGCGCTCGACCGCTCAACGGCGGGAGGGCGGGCGGTCCGAATAGCGGCGGGTGGGGGCCGCGAAAGGCATCGAAAAACCAAGACGAAGCATCGGGAACCATAAGAGCGCACGCACGATACGGCCTCATTCGCTGTTGCAGATGCTCATACGATAGCAAAAACAACAGCCTGCGGCCACCCCGGTCGATCGCGGCCTTCCGGCATAGCCCCTATGGGCGCTGGCGGGTGTTCTTCACCCGCCCTGCACGGCCATCTGCTCGTCCCGCTGTTTTTGTTTTTCCTGCCGCGCCATCACGATGCTGGCGATGAAGATTCCCGTGGCGACGACCAACACCATCAACGTCGCCAGGGCGTTGATCTGCGGGCTGATGCCGAACTTCACACTGGAGAAGATGACCATCGGCAGCGTCGTGGAACCCGGCCCGGACACGAAGCTGGCGACCACCACGTCGTCCAGCGACAGGGTGAAGGCCAGCAGCCAGCCCGACACGATGGCGGGCGCGATGATCGGCAAGGTGATGACGAAGAACACCTTGGCCGGGCGGGCGCCCAGATCCATGGCAGCCTCCTCCAGGCTTTCATCCAAGCTGACGAGGCGCGACTGGATGATGACCGCCACATAGGCCATGGTGAAGGTGGTGTGGGCGATGGTGATGGTGGTGACGCCGCGCCCGCCCGGCCAGCCGATCAGCTGCTCCAGCGCCACGAACAGCAGCAGCAGCGACAGGCCGGTGATGACCTCCGGCATGACGAGCGGAGCGGTGATCATGCCGCCGAACAGCGTGCGCCCACGGAATCGCCCGAACCGCGCGAGCGCCAGCCCGGCGATGGTGCCCAGCACGACGGCCGCCGTCGCCGACATGGCCGCGACCTGAAGCGACAGCCACGCGGCGCCGAGAAGCTGGTCGTTGTGGATCAGCTCCGCATACCACTTCGTGGAAAAGCCGCCCCACACCGTGACCAGCCGCGACTCGTTGAAGGAGTACACGACCAGCAGGGCGATGGGCACGTAGAGGAAGGCATAGCCGAACCACAAGGCCCAGGCCAGGAACCCCATGCGCTTCATCGCCCGCTCTCCGTCTCGCGGCCTTGAACGTGCTGGAAGATCATGATCGGAACCACCAGGAACAGCAGCAGCGCGATCGCCACCGCGGAGGCCACCGGCCAGTCGCGGTTGGCGAAGAACTCGTTCCACAACACCCGCCCGATCATCAGCGTGTCCGGCCCGCCCAGCAGTTCCGGAGTCACGAACTCGCCCACCGACGGGATGAAGACCAGCAGAGAGCCGGCGACGATGCCCGGCAGCGACAGCGGCAGCGTCACGGTCAGGAACGCCCTCCACGGCCGGCAGCCGAGGTCCGCCGCGGCCTCCAGCAGCGTGGGGTCCATCTTCTCCAGAGTCGCGTAGAGCGGCAGGACCATGAAGGGCAAGTAGCAGTAGGTCATGCCGATGTAGACGGCCCAGTCCGAGTACAGAAGCTCGAACGGTTCCGTCGTCAGGCCGGTCCATTGCAGCAGGTTGTCCACCACGCCGTTGGCCTTCAGGATCCCGATCCAGGCATAGATGCGGATCAGGAAGCTGGTCCAGAAGGGCAGGATCACCAGCATCATCAGCGG
This sequence comes from Pseudomonadota bacterium, assembly GCA_023413605.1. Classification (GTDB taxonomy): domain Bacteria; phylum Pseudomonadota; class Alphaproteobacteria; order Azospirillales; family Azospirillaceae; genus Azospirillum. Next base: position 2,724 of record JAEZPL010000457.1, on the reverse strand, counting down.
CCCGCGCTTCGACGGTTCGGCCCGCGCGATGGCGTAGGCCATGGGGTAGCCGATCAGCAGGCAGCACACAGTGGTGACCAGCGCGATCTTGACGGAGTTGAGGTACGCCAGAACGTACAACTCGTCCCCGCCCAGCCGCAGGTAGTTCGACAGGTTCAGCAGAACCTGCAGCTTCGTCGTTTCGGCGTCCTCGTCCACCAGCCATTCCACCAGCGGCGCGTAGGGCGGCTGGGCGATTATGGCCTCGGACAGGCTGATGCCGAACACGATCAGGAACGGCACCAGGAAGAACAGCAGCAGCCACAGGTACGGGACGGCCAGCACCGTTTCCCGCCCCCACAGCCCGATCCGGCGAAGAAGTTGGGTCATTGCGTCAGCACCACACCGGCAAAGGGGCGCCAGGTCAGATACACCTGATCGTCCCAGGTGATGGGCATCTCGGCCCGGCGCACGAGGTTCGGGGCGGTCACGCGCACGGTCTTGCCCGACGCCAGCTCCACCAGATAGATCGACACGTCGCCGAGATAGGCGATTTCCCGCACCGTGCCGGTGGCGAGGTTGCGGCCATTGGCGTTCGGCGGCGCCTCCTTGCTCAGCGCGATCTTCTCCGGCCGGACGGCCACGGCCACCGTGGCGCCCGAGGGCACCGAGACGGCGTGGTTGATGTACAGGTCGCAGCCCGCGTCCTCAGACCGGATCAGCACATGGTCGGCCTCGTCCTCCACCACCCTGCCCTCGAACATGTTCACGGAGCCGATGAACTCCGCGACGAATCGCGACTGCGGGTATTCGTAGATTTCGGTCGGCGTGCCGGTCTGGGCGATGATGCCGTGGTTCATGACGGCGATGCGGCTGGACATGGTCATCGCCTCCTCCTGGTCGTGGGTGACCACGATGAAGGTGACGCCCAGCTTTTCCTGAAGGTTGACCAGTTCGAACTGCGTCTGCTCCCGCAGCCGCTTGTCGAGCGCGCCCAGCGGTTCGTCCAGAAGCAGCAGCTTCGGCCGCTTGACCAGCGAGCGCGCCAGGGCCACGCGCTGGCGCTGGCCGCCCGACAGCTGGTGCGGCTTGCGCTTCGCGAAGCGGCCGAGTTGGACGAGGTCCAGCATGGCCCCCACCCTTTCCCGGATCTCGGTCTTCGGAACGCCGTCCTGCTTCAGGCCGAAGGCGACGTTCTGCTCCACGGTCATGTGCGGGAACAGGGCGTAGGACTGGAACATCATGTTGACCGGCCGCTCATAGGGCGGGATACCGGCCATGTCGACGCCGTCGATGAAAATCTTGCCCTCGGTCGGCGTCTCGAATCCGGCCAGCATGCGCAGCAGCGTCGTCTTGCCGGAGCCCGACCCGCCGAGCAGCGCGAAGAATTCGCCGCGGTAGATGGACAGGCTCACGTCGTCCACGGCGACGAAGTCGCCGAAGGTCTTCGTCACCTTCTCGATGCGCACATAAGGCGCCTGTCCCGGGTCCTGCCAGGGTTCCAGGCGCGTGGGCTTGCGGATCGGCTGGACGGCCATCTAGGGTCCTCTCGGCGTCCTCTCATACAGCCGGCGCATGACTGCGTCATGAACGGCCGTCCGTATGACCCTTTCACATCCTGCTGCGCAAGATGCCTTCGGTATCAAGGGAACGCCCCGGCCGTTCCCGTTTGGGATCAGCCGGGGCGCGCGGTGTGCATGCGCTTGTACGGACCAGCTTACTTGCCGGTCTTGACCTTCGTCCAGACGCGGGTGCGGGCGCGGTCGGTCTGCTGCTTGATCGGCTTCAGCGCGAACAGCTTCACCTTGCTGTCTTCCGGCAGGAAGACGGCGGGGTTGGTCTTCACCGCCTCGTCCACGGTGGCCAGCGAGGCCGGCACGGCGTTGGCGTAGCTCACCTTGTTGGAAATCCCGGCGATGTTGGCCGGGTCGAGCACGAAGTTGATGTACTCGTGGGCACCGGCCTTGTTGGGGGCGTCGGCCGGAATGGACAGCGTGTCCCACCAGACCTGCACGCCCTCCTTCGGGGTGATGAACTCCACCTTCACGCCGTTCTTGGCTTCCTCGGCGCGGGCGGCACCCTGGATGGCGTCGCCGTTGTAGGACATCACCACGCAGGCGTCGCCGGCCGCCAGGATGTTGATGTTGCCGCCGGTGACGAACTGCTTGATGTAGGGGCGGACGGCCATCAGCGTCTTCTCGACCTTTTCCAGATCCTCCTTCTTCTCGGAGTTCGGGTCGAGACCGAGGTAGTTCAGCACCGACGGGATGACGTCGATGGCCGAATCCATGACGGTGATGCCGCAGGAGGCGACCTTCTTCGCGACTTCCGGATTGAAGATCAGGTCCCAGCTGTCGAGCGGGACGTCGGGGGCGACGGCCTTGATCTTTTCGGGAATGATGGCGATGCCGACGGTGCCGCCGAGGTAGGGCACGGCGAACTTGTTGCCGGGGTCGGAGTTCTCCAGCAGCTTCAGAACCTTCGGATCGACGTTCTTCAGGTTCGGAATCTTGGACTTGTCGAGCGGGGCGACGACCTTCGCCTGGATCATGCGCGACAGCGTCGGCTCGGCCGTGGGAACGATCACGTCGTAGCCCGACTTGCCGACCAGCACCTTCTGCTCCAGCAGTTCCAGGCTGTCGTACAGGTCCACCTTCGTGTCGTAGCCGGTGGCCTTGTTGAAATCGGCCAGCGTCGTCTCACCCAGATAGTCGTTCCAGATGTAGATGTTGACCGGCTTCTTGG
>JAEZPL010000631.1 GCA_023413605.1 Pseudomonadota bacterium | reverse complement strand
GTGGGACTCGGCGTCGCCGAAGCTGATCAGCCGCCTGCTGCGCGCCCAGACCGCGGAACCCTGGAAGATCCACTGCCTGAAGCCGTTGGGCGACACGCAGTACCAGTGGGCCGAGTTCCTGACGCTGGAGCTGAAGGATCCGCTGCTCGCCAAGCACACCCTCAACGTCAACGAGGGCGACACGACCGAGACGCTGGAGATCAACGCCACGCAGATCACCTGGACCTACAAGCAGTACGACGAGGGCCAGGTCCACAAGGGCGGCGGCGGCGTCATCTTCAACCTGCTGACCGGTCTGGTCACGGACGCCAAGTGACGGCCCGCCCCGTCGCCATCTTTCCCGGCCTGGGCCGAGGCGGATGGCGGCGGGGCGTCCTTCCCGCACACCATCCCGGACCTCCGCCATGAGCCAGCCCAAGACGATGACCGGCGGTCGCGCCCTGCTCTTCGAGCGGCTGATCGACTTCGAGCCGGACCGCCCGATGGGCGACGAGCCGTCGATGAGCACGCTGTCGATGACCGACCTGAAGGCGTCGATCCAGCGCGAGATCGTGCGCCTGCTGGACAGCCGGACCACGGGCCGGCGCAGCCCGGACCTCGGCGGCACCGTCCTGGATTACGGCCTGTCGGACATCGCGCATCTGGACGCCGCCTCGGACACCGACCGGCGCCGGGTGGAGCAGATGGTGCGGCAGGCCATCATCGATTTCGAACCGCGGCTGCGGCGTCCGCGGGTGTCCGTGTCCCCGGGTGCCGGCCGCGGCACGCTGGTGACCAGCATCGCCGGGGAGGTGGTCGCCGGCACCGTCACCGAACAGCTGGTGTTCGACGTGGGCCTGGGCGGCCCGGCGCAGGTCCTCTGAGATGCGGCGCGAGGATCTCCTCGACCATTACGAACGCGAGCTTCTGTACGTCCGCCGGGCCGGCGAGGCGTTCGCGCGCAGCTATCCCAAGATCGCGCGCCGGCTGGCGCTCGGCCCCGATCAGGCGGCCGATCCGAACGTCGAGCGGCTGATCGAATCCTTCGCCTTCCTGTCCGGCCGGCTGCAACTGAACCTGGAGCGCGAGTTCCCGCGCTTTTCCGAAGCGCTGCTGGGCATCCTCCACCCGCAGCTCGTCGCCCCCATCCCGTCCATGGGCATCGCCCGCCTGGATCCCGTGCCCGGCGAGGGGCAGCTGACCGGCGGCTTCCGCGTCCCGCGCGGCACGGCGCTGCACGCGCTGGCGGACGGGAACACGCGTTGCCGCTTCCGCACCGCCTACGACGTGACGCTGTGGCCGCTGGCGCTGACCGATGCCGCCGTGGAGCCGACGGAGCGTTACGACTTCATCGACGCCTCGAAGGCCGCCTCGGTCCTGCGCCTGCGGCTGGAGACGCGCAACCAGACCTTCGAGAACATTCCGATCGACACACTGCGGCTGTTCATCGACGGCGAGACCATCCTGACCTCCGCCCTGCACGAGCTGTTCCTGTGCGGCGTGGTGGAGGTGGTGTACCTGATGCCCGGCAAGCCGCCGGTGCGGCTGCGCGGCGACGACCTGATCGCGCCCGTGGGCTTCGGCCCCGACGAGACGGTGCTGCCGCACCCCCGGCACGCCCAGCCGGCCTACGGCCTGCTCCAGGAATATTTCGAGTTCCCGCAGAAGTTCGATTTCTACGACCTGACGCTGCCGAAGGGGCGATTGTCGGGCGATGTGGTGGACGTGCTGATCGTGGTGTCGCGCCCGCTGCCGAACCGGCTGACCCTGCGCAAGGACACCTTCGTCCTGGGCTGCACGCCCATCGTCAACCTGTTCACCCGCACCGCCGAGCCGATCCGGCTGAACCACCGCCGCACCTCATACCGCGTCGTGGCCGACGCGATGCGCGAACGGACGACCGAAATCCATTCCGTGCTTGAGGTCAGCGGGCTCAGGGACGAGGACGGGATGCACCACCGCTACGTCCCCCTGTTCTCGTACCAGCACGCGGCGGCGGAGGCGGAGCCGCGCGGCTTCTGGCTGGCGGCGCGGGAGCCGACCCAGAGGGAGGACGTGCCGGGCACCGATGTCTACATCAGCCTGCACCACCTGGACCTCGACCCCGCCGAGCCGGCGGACGAGACGCTGCTGGTCCGCACGCTCTGCACCAACCGCGCGCTGGCGGAGCAGGTGCCGGCGGGCGCGGTGCTGATGATCGAGGAAGCGGCCCCCATCGCCACGATCCGCTGCCTGCACAAGCCCACGCCCGGCCGCCCGGCCCCGGCCGGCGGGTCGTCGGCCTGGAAGCTGATCTCCCACCTGTCGGTCAACCATCTCAGCCTGACCGACGATGCGGAAGGTCTGCGCGCCCTGCAATCCATCCTGATGCTGCACGCGCCGGAGGACCCCAGCGCCCAGCACCTGCTGCGCGGCATCCAGGGCCTGTCGTCGCGCCCCGTGCTGCACCGCATCGGGCAGGACGCCTGGCGCGGCTTCGTCCGCGGCCTGGAAGTCACGGTGGACGTGGACGAGCGGCATTTCGTCGGCTCCAGCCCGCTGGTGTTCGGCGGCGTGCTCAGCCGCTTCCTGGGGCTCTACGTCAACGTCAACGCGTTCGCCCAGTTGCGGCTGCGCTCCGTCCAACGGGGAGGAGTCTGGAAGGCATGGTCGCGCCTCGCCGGCAGTCAGCCGGTCCTCTGACCCCCCGCGCGCTGATCGACAAGCTGGAGGCCGAGCCCTGGGGGTTCGACCTTCTGCAAGCCATCGCGCTCCTGGAGCGCGCGGCCCCGGAA